>JAJYWO010000013.1 GCA_021791445.1 bacterium
TGGGTTGGGCTTGTCGTCTGTAAAAACCAGTTCAGGGAATACTTTTTCAACTTCCTGAGCGATAAAGCCGATTTGATGTTTTGCGTCGGCGCCATTTTTCCAATTAAATCCTACGGCGCTAATGTTATCTAATTTTGGAAGAATATCAGTTAATGGCGTTATGTTTGTTTTCAATCTGATATCGGAAAAAACATTCCAGGCGTTGGCAATGGCTGAAGTGCCGTCTCCTGAAGCGCCGACCTGTAATTTATATCCCGGCGCCGTCGTCCCGATGCCGACGTTGCCGGTTTTTACAATTAGATTTCCTAAAGAATCTATTCTCACTTGTTCTCCGTCTCCGGCAGGACCATAAAAAGACATTGCATTAGTAGAATGGTCGTATAGAATTCTTCCTATAGATGTATTTTCTAAATCACCAAAAAGAATACCCTGAACAGTAGAGCTTGGGGACATAAATTGCAGAAAATTATTACTGCCATTCTCCAATAAAAGTCCCACATTCGAATCTATTAATGGCAAAGTTCCAGCGCTTGCTTGTTTTAAATGAAGTTCTACATTTGGATTCGTCGTCCCGATGCCGACGTTGCCGGTATTATCTATCACAAATCTCCAATTTTCAGTTGAACCGCTTGTAGTTTGCGAGATTCTAAACTGGCTGACAGGCGCGCCTCCACCGTCGCTTCCATAAATGTCCCAGTAAGTGCCGGTAACAGTTTCATCCCGAAGTCTTAAAAGAGGGCAGCTGAACCCGGCGCATACGCCCCCAGGAGCGCTAATATGAAGATAACCGGCAGGCGTCGTCGTCCCGATGCCGACGTTGCCGTTTCTGTCTATTGTTAACGCGTCCAGATTTCCTTGTAAGTATTTTATCTTAAACTTACCGCTGTCCGCCCAGTCCTTTCGCAACTGCCATTCATAATCGCTTCCGCCCAATCTCAGTATAGAATCGTTCTGCCCCTGGCCTAAATAAGCGTTGCCGGAAACCACCAGCTTTTCAAAGGGCGCCGTCGTCCCGATGCCGACGTTGCCGGAAGCATCGATTCTCATTCTTTCCAGACCTTGAGTGGAAAAGCCGATGGTGCTGGTGCCGGAGACTTTGAAGATTCCCAAAGAGGTGTCATTGCCAAAGGTATAGGAAGGATTTAAAGCGGTGCCGTCATTGAGATAAGTTCTTGACCAGGGAGAACCTTGCTGGCCGATTTCGTAGGAGGTTGAGCCGGGAAGAATGCTGGAATCAAAAGTGGCGGCGGAAACCCGGGCAATAGCGGTTTGCAAAGCGCGGGAAACTTTGGAGTCGGGGTTTTGGGAATTGTAAGTGAGTTGGATATCAATGCTCACCGTATCGTGGCCGGGATATTGGGTGTGTTTGGTGAATTTAAGGTTGTCGGCCAGAACCCGGCTATTGGTTAAATCCGATATTCTCTTATAAGCGCCCTTGCCTTCGGACATTTTAATCACATTGTTTTCCGCGTAGATAATAATAGGGTCTCTTTCATTCGGGTCCGGGCTTGTGTCGTTTGGGTCTTTGGAATCTTTCATCCTTAACACCAATCTTGTTTGTTGAGAAGCGATTGTATCGTCGGTATCCACATTCGTTGAACTGGAATTGACGATAATCGCCGAAGATTCTCTCGTTAATCGCTGGATTGTCTGCATTACGAAGTTTAACTGGCTGGTGGCTTCCGCTGACGCCGATTCCCTTTGATTAACCCTTAACATAGTTGTCATTATTCCTATCATCAAACCCGACGCAATCGCAAAAATGGCGGTGTAAACCAATAATTCAACGAGAGTGAAGCCTGATTTTTTATGAAATTTCATAATTATATTTATAAATATTATACATCATTTTTCTTTTCCATCAAACCTTTCGCCCATTCGTCCATTTCTTTATTTCTTTTTTGTTCTTTCTTTAACTGTTCCATCAACCAGTTTTGGCGGAAAGACATTGTGTCTTTTTTGGCCATATTTTGCCCCAGCCATTTAATTTTATTATCTATCATAGCGTTTGTCTGATTAATAAGGCAAATCATCGCATTCGCCGCCTCTTCCGGGTTATCCAAATAAGATTTATAAAAATTATAGATTTTATAATAATTATGATTATCGTAATGATTATAATCGCTATTATCGTTAATTTTATAAACCAAACTTCTTGCTTTTTTTGCTTTGAAATTTTCCAGCTCCCATAAAGGTAAGTTTCTTTGCCTTAGAAAATCAAGATAATCCTCTAAAAGTTCTTCTTGGCTGCCTCTGGCGATTTTAAGAAGTTTCAATTTTCCGGAAAAATCTTTTTGAGCGTATCCCTCGGAAATATTTTGTTTGCCGGAACGAGCGGCTTGTTCCATTTGATCTTTGGTGCGGGATTTAAAATCAATATAATTTTTACAAAATTCCATTGTAAAATCATATATGATTTTTGTTTGTATATAGGCGGAGAGCCCCTTATATCCCTGATTTTTAATCATAGATTTTTATAATTATTATAATAATTATAATGATTTTAAAATATTATAACATTTACCGCTATTCTCCGTTGTCTGTTTGCCAATTTCTTCCAATGAAACGCCTTTTATTTCCGCCATTTTTTGAGCGGTTTCCACTATATAAGAAGGTTCGTTTCTTTCTTTGCGATGAGATAAGGGCGCCACATAAGGTGCGTCCGTTTCCAGTAAAATCCTGTTTAAGGGAATATATTTTATTATTTCGTCAAAATCGCGATTAAAAGTAATCAAGCCGTTAAAAGTGAAATAAAATCCCATTTCTAAAAGCTGTTTCGCGTCTTCAAGCGTACCGGTGAAAAAATGGATAATGCTGGGTTTTAATCCGCCGGCTGGCGGATTGATTTCAGTTTTTAGAATTTCAATCAAATCTCCAAAAGCGTCGCGGCAATGAACCATTATCGGCTTATCAACTTCTTTTGCCAATTTTATATGTTCAATAAAAACATCTTTTTGTTTTTTAATTACCTCATTCTTTGTTTTTATTTCCTCATTTCTAAAACAATAATCTAAACCGCATTCTCCTATCGCCACAACCTCCGGCTCTTGCGCCAATTTTTTGAAAAATTCGTAATTCCAGCCCGAGGCTGGTCCGCCTTGGGCGGAAAATTCGTCAATATGATGCGGATGACAGCCAACAGCCGCCCGCATATTATTCGGATATTTTTTCGCCAATTCAACGGCTTTTATTGAGCTTTCCTTGTCCGCGCCGACATTAACAACGCCGATATTATCAATTAAAATTCTATTGGCGATTATTTCTCTGTCATTGTCAAAAACAGACGATTGCAAATGCGTATGGCTGTCAAAAAATTTAAACATAATGGTTATTTCACTCTTTTGCGGACAGCCCAGTCTTCTATAAGCTCCTGAATAATAACGGCTGACGGAACCGCCAAAATCAAGCCGACGAAACCGCCGAGTTGAGAACCGGCCAACAACGAAATAACCACTATAACCGGATGAAGGCCGGTTGTTTTTCTCATCACTACCGGCACCAAAAGATGGCTTTCCATTTGCTGAATTATCACAAAAAGAACAATTACGGAAACTCCCAAAGCCCAGGAATTCCCCACTGCCACCAGAAACGCTATGACGCCGGTGAAAACCGGACCAACAATCGGCACCATTTCCAGAATTCCCGCCATAAGTCCCAAAAACAAACTGTAATCAACTCCCAAAATCAATAATCCGATAAAAGTCGTGGCGCCGACCGCCAAACTTAAGACCAACTGGCCTTGCAGCCAAAGTCCCATTTTATGCCTCACGCGAACATAGACATCAATAATATATTCTTCCCACGCCAGCGGTAAAATCGCTCTTAGAAATTTTTCCACTCCATCGCGATTCACGGACAAATAAAAAGAGAGAATAAAAACCGAAATCAAAAAAATGATACCGCCAAAAATTTTTGATATTAAAGCGAAGAAAGACGCGCTTCCGGAAAACAAAGCGTCTGTAAAACCGCTTAAATTAGTTTCAATACTTTCAATCATTTGCTTTGAAATGCCAAGCGAAGTCCGTAAGGCGGATAAAGACGATTTCTCAAAGCCAGTGAATAATTCCTTAAATTCCGTGAGCGCGAGCGGAACAACCACATACAAAATCGAGGATAAAACTCCGGCGATAGCGATGAACATAATCAAAGTACCGATGATTCTCGGCACCCTCTTTTTTTCCAAATAACTGATGGGCGCGTCCAAAGCCGAAGAGATAATCAAAGCCAAAAAAAGAATCACCATAACTTCGCGCAGATAATAAAGCGCGATGGCGAAAATCGCCATAAATAAAACCCGCCAAAGGGAAAACCAGGATATTTCAAGAGGTTTGGTCATATTGAAATCTTATCATAATTTCAAAATTTTCTCAAAACGCTCCTTGTCGCCGTTTTCAACGGAAAATGGGCCGATAACCGCCAAATTCAATTTGTTGTTTTGAAAAATATCCCGCGCCACTGCCTGAATTTCTTCGGCTTTGACTGCCTGAATTTTTTTCACCAATTCTTCCGGAGAAACCATTTTTTTCATTACAATCTCCTGGCCGCCGTAAAATCCCGCCAAAGCATCGGAAGTTTCCAACCCCAACACCAAATGGCCGACGAGATGGTCTTTGGCGCGTTGCAATTCTTTTTTATCAACTTTTTTCTTGGCCATTTTTTTAAATTCTTGAAGAATCGCCTTTATAACTTGCTCTATTTTATTATTGTCAATTCCAGCCGCGGCCGCCAAAAAACCATGATCGCTTAATAAATCAGCTTCAGCCCGAACATAATAAGCCGCGCCCATTTCTTCTCTGATTTTTTGAAAAAGCCGCGAACTCATTCCGCCGCCGAGAACATCCGCCAAAACTTCCAAGGCGTATTTTCGCTTGTCAAAAATATCAAATGCCCGAACGCCTAAAACCAAATGCGTTTGGTCGGTCTTTTTCTGTTTTACCAGAATTTCCGGTTTCTCTTGTTTTTCAATTGTTTTAATTTTTGAAATTTTCTCTCCGGTTTTGATTTTAGAAAAAGTTTTTTCAATTTCCGCGACAACTTTTTTCTCTCCACCTTTTTGATCGGGAAATTTTCCGGCAACGATAATAATGGTTGACTGCGGCAAGTAATGTTCTTGGCGATATTTTAAAAAATCTTCCCGATTTATTTTTTTAATCACTTCCTTTCTACCGGCAATATCCCATCCAGCCGGCTGATCGCCATAAAGCAATGAAGTGAACAATTCCTGAACCCGACGCATGGGCAAATCCTCATACATATTGATTTCTTCCACAATCACCCCTCTTTCTTTGTTTATTTCCTCCGGCTTAAAAACCTGATTGAGGTAAATATCCGAAACAACGTCCAAAATAATATTAAAATTTTCCGGCCGGGCTTTGGCGAAATAACCGGTATATTCCTGTCCGGTAAAAGCGTTATAGTTGGCGCCGATGCTGTCCAATTCCGAAGAAATATCAATCGCCCGCGGCCGCTTTTTCGTTCCCTTAAAACACATATGCTCCAAAAAATGGGAAATGCCGTTGATTTCTTTGGTTTCGTATTTGGAACCGGCCTCAACTAAAACCAGAAAAGTGGTCGCCAAGCTGTCCTGCTTCGGCGCGGTGATAATCCGCAATCCGTTTTTTAAAGTTATTTTATTGAAGTTTTCCATTTAATAAATTTTTTAATTCATCCACCCTTACCCTCTCTTGTTCCATTGTGTCGCGGTCGCGGACGGTAACTGTATCGTCTTTTAATGTGTCAAAATCAATTGTGATACAAAACGGCGTGCCGATTTCATCCTGCGAATAATAACGTTTGCCGATATTGCCGCGGTCGTCCCACGCCACCATTAAATCTTTTTTCAAATCATTATAAATTTCTCTGGCTTTTTCAACCAATTCCGGCTTGTTTTTTAATAAAGGAAAAACGGCGGCTTTGTAAGGCGCGAGTTTAAGCGGAAGTTTTAAAACAACTCTATCTTGTTCTTCTTTATACGCTTCAAGCAAAACAACCAACACCGAACGGTCAACGCCCCAAGTCGGCTCAATGCAATGCGGCCAGAACGCTTCGCCACCCTCTTCTTTATAAGGCGCTTCCTTGAAATGATTTTTCAAATCAAAATCCGCGCGGTAAGCTAAGCCGTAAAGTTCTTTTTGGCCGAACGGAAATTCGTATTCAAAATCTATGGTTCGCTTGGAATAATGAGCCCGCTCATTTTCCAGAATTTCAATTTCATGGATTTTTTTTATATCTACGCCGAGTTCCTTAATCCATTCTCTCATTTCATTTTGCCAATATTCAAATTGTTTTTCCCATTCTTTCTCGCGGATAAAATATTCTATTTCCATCTGCTCAAATTCGCGAGTGCGAAAAATAAAATTCCCCGGCGTAATCTCATTGCGAAACGCCTTGCCGATTTGCGCGATCCCAAAAGGCAAAGTTTTGCGGCTGGTGTCCAGAATATTTTTGAAATTAACAAACATCGCCTGCGCGGTTTCCGGCCGCAAATAAGCCACATTTGCTTCTTCTTCCGCCGGACCGATAAAAGTTTTAAACATTAAATTGAATTGACGAGGTTGAGTAAAAATATCTTTGCCCGAAGCGCCACAATTTGTACATTTCACCTCTCCATCTTTATCTATATCTAATGGTAAAAAATCTTTGCGAAATCTCTCATGGCATTTTTTACATTCCACCAAAGGGTCGGAAAAGGTCGCGACATGGCCGCTGGCTTCCCAAACTTTCGGATTCATAATCAAAGCCGCGTCAATGCCGGCGATATCGCCGCGGTTTTGGACAAATCGCTTCCACCATAACTGCTTGATATTATTTTTCAATTCAACGCCCAAAGGACCGTAATCCCAGCTATTCGCCAATCCGCCGTAAATCTCCGAACCGGGATAAATGAACCCCCGTCTTTTGCAAAGACTCACTATTTTTTCCATTAAATTTTCCATAAATTTTATATGGCCGCTTCTTGCACTGACTCTATTTTCACTTCTCCGGTCACGCTGTCCACATTTGCCACCGCTTCAATTTTCCGGCGTTTAAGCATAGCTGTTCCAGTTGAAGTGATTTTATGCTTGCCAGTTCCGGCGCAGCTGTCTTTGCAAACAATAATGTTGGCGCTGCGGTTACCCACAGTTAAATTATATCCCGCTGACGAAAAATTCTTATCGCGGATTATTCTTATCAGCGCATCCTGAACTCCAGCTTCCGCCGCAGCCAGCGCCTCCGCGGATATTTTTACGCCGAATCCGCTCTGGCTCAAATAATAGGAAATAAACGCGCCCGCCAAAGCGATTTCAACGATAATGCCGCCGATAAAAAGCATTGCCGGCAAAGCCGCTGTTCCCCTATTATTGCCCGTTGTTCTCATTGGCAGTTGAAGTTGACTGAACCGGAATCATTTGAACCGGCTGCTGGTTTACGGAATTTTGCTCCGGCTGGGCTGATTGCGGATTATTAATAAAATTGACAATCTGGCTGTCCGGCTTCAATTTGGTTTTCCAGACAATATTTTCCTTATTGATGTAAATTCTGTCTTCCGGCCCCCAGAAAACGTTGCTGAATTTGGAAATGCTGAACGGATTTTGAGAATCCTGCGCGTTTCTCTGCAAAATATAAGCGTTGGAAAGGGACGCTTTCGGGAAATAGCTCAATTTGCCGAAATAAAGGTCTCCGGTGTCCAGATAAACCGCCCAATAATCTTTGTTAAATCCGACTTTTTGCCAATAAACTATGGCCATCAGCGCCGCCGCCAAAACAATGATAATTGTCAATAAAATTTTGTTTGTTTTATGCATATTAGTGTTTGCAAATAATACGAATTCGCATTATTAGTGATTACTTTTTTTCGACTTTTATTTTAATTATATCAACCCCTTTATTTTTTACAACTATGGCGCGATAATTATCATTTTCTCCCCTATTTTCTTGTAATTGAATTTCGCCCGAAATTCTTTTTCCAGATTTTCCGAATTGGAATAATATTCCATTTCCGATTTGATTTTTTCGTTTTCCTTGGCAAAATTATCGGCTTTCTCCGCCAAATTGCCAAATTCCTCACGCAATTGATTGCGTTCTTTGGAAATAATAAAAATCTGAATCATAAGGACGACAAGAATAATTATTAAAATTGAGGCGATGATAATTTTCATTTTTTAAAATATTTCCAAATCCCCCAAACTCCGATTATTAAAATTACGGCAACAATCACATAATCAAACTTCCTGAAATAAATTTGTAAAACTTGCCAGTTTTCGCCAAAAACAAATCCGAGATAAGACAAGAAAGAAAACCAGACAAAAGAACCGAAAGCGGTTAAGGCGGCAAAACGCGAAATGGATTTAAATTTCAAAACTCCCAAGGGAAAAGAAATGAAAGCGCGCGCCACCGGCGTCATTCTGCATAAAAAAACCGCCCAATCGCCGAACCTGTCCAGCCATTTTCTCGCTCTTTCAACATTGGCGGAAATTTTATGGTTATCCCAATGAAAAACGTTTTTGCGCGCCTGATAGCCAAGCCAATAGGAAAAAAGAGAGCCCGCCAAATCTCCGGCAACTCCGATAAAAATCGCCAGCCAAAAACTGATTTTTCCGGTATTCGCCAAAAAACCGGAAAACGGCCAAATCACTTCCGAAGGAATAGGGATATTCGCCGCGCCCAAAGCCGCCAAAAAAAATATGCCGGCGTAACCGATTTTATCGATCACCAATAAAACATATTGCGAAATTGTCCCCAAAATTAAGGAAATCATTTCAATATTTTCACGGCGTGGTCGGGGTCTATCGCCGTGATTTCAATACCCGTCCCCTGCTCAAATCCGGCGGAAATGCTGAATTTCGGCAAAATTTCAATGTGCCAGTGATAATGCTTGTGCTGATTTTTATTCTGCAACGGCGCGGTGTGAATAAAAAAATTGTAATCCGGGTCGTGAAGTTTCTTTTCCATTTTCTGCAAAGCTTTTTGAAGAACTTCCACCATGCCCGCCATAACCTGCTTGGGCGTGCCTTCAAAAAACGGCAAATGCTTTTTCGGAAAAACGCGCAATTCAAACGGCTCGCGATAAACAAACGGCGCGAGCGCCACCGCGAATTTGTTTTCATAAACAATCCTCTTTTTTTCCTTCAATTCCCAATCCATCATTACGCAATGGACGCACCTTTTATGTTTCTTGTAGAAATTCTGCGAACCCTTGAGAGAATGTTCCACATCCGGCGGAATAATCGGCAAAGCAATCACCTGATAATGCGGATGATAAACCGAAGCGCCGGCTTTCGGCCCCCAATTGTGAAAAATGGAAACATAAGCCAGACAATAATCGTTTGCCAAAATTTTATAATAATCAACGAACGCTTTGAAAACCAATTCCGCGGTTTTCCTGCTTAATTTCGGGAAGCTCTTGTAATGGTCGCGCGTGATGACCAAGTTATGATGGCCTATTCCGTCCATAACGGAATAGTGGCCCCTTTTTTCCAAACGAGCGCAAACGTTTATGTGGGTAAACGCCGGATATTTATTTTCAACAACCGCCACTTCCCAACTTTTATGGTTGCCGAATTTCAAAATCGGCGGATGGTGGCCGCTTTTCTGCAAATCTTCAAAAGGGCATCCTTTGGCGGAGACTTTCGGGCGCTTTATCTTGTGAAGTTTTAGAAATTGGTCCGGTCTCTTTGTCCTCCCGGGCGCGATGACTATCCAGTCGCCGGAAACCAAATCCTGCCTTAATTCGGAGTTCATTCTTCTATTTCTTTTATTTTTTTATCCAACATCTCTTCTATCTCCTTATTCGCCTTATCAATTATTTTTTGCGTTTCTTCCTTTAATTTGAATTTTCTGTCTTCCGTAATTTCTCCGCTTTCTTCCTGCTGGTTTATTTTTTTATTGGCTTCGTCGCGCAAATGCCTGATTTTAATGCGGACTTCCTCGGATTCTTTTTTAACGATTTTTATCAATTCCTGGCGGCGTTCGGCTGAAAGCGGCGGCAGATTTATTCTTATTAAATTGCCGTCGGTATTGGCGCTCACGTTCAAATTGGATGACTCAATGGCTTTGGAAACCGCGGGAACAGCCTGTTTGTCCCAAATGGAGATAAGAATTTCCCGCGGCGGATTAATGCTGATGGAGCCCAGCTGCTTAATCGGCATTTTCTGGCCGAAATAATCCACGCCGATATCTTCCACTAATTTCGGCGAAGGCCGGCCGCCCCTTATGGCGCCAAGCTGGCTTTTGAAAAATTCCAAAGATTCTTTTATTTTTAATTCCAAATCTTGTGTCATTTTATTTAAATATGCTCATCATGGAAGCCAATAAATGTTGCGGCACCGTTAAAACAATCTTAATAATCCCGGGCACATCCTTCAAATAGCCCTTGAAAAAAGCGGCTAAAAATCCTCCCCAAACTATGATTAAAACTACGATAGGCATTTCAATTGAAGTTTTCTATTGGTGTTGAACCTTTTTATCGCGACCAAACGCTTAATCGCTTCCCGCAATTTATCAATGTTTTTCACCGGGTCTTTGCGCAGATTGGCGATTAACGCTTCAAAATATTCGTCAATCTTATCATTTTCAATAATTTCTTCAAGCCCCGCTTTCAAAATTTGAGAATCAATCTTTTTAGACAAAACTATCCGCGGGAAGTAAATTCTTTGGAGCCGCGACATCAGCGGCGACAAAAGAGAATTTTCGTCTTTGGCGATAAAAATCAGCAACGCGTCTGGCGGCGAATCTTCAACGGTTTTGAGAAGCGCGTTTTGCGCTTCCGGAGTCAAACTGTCCGCGTCTTTAATTACCACCATTCTTTTTTTTGACAAAACCGGCTTTTGATAAAGAAAATTGTTTATTTTTTTGGCGAAATCTATTCCAATGGATTCTTTTCCGCCAGTCGGCGGACAGGCCCTTTCGTCCGGCGGACATTCCTTGTCAAGCGCGCCAATTAAACATTCTTCCAAAATGTTTTTCTCCAACGGTTCAAATTTTTTGTTTTCCAAATAATTCGCCAACGACAAAGAAAAAATGAATTTCTCTTCATTCGCTTCGCCAAAAAAAAGATAAGCGTGGGATAATTTGTCGCTGTCAACAAGTTTTTTAAAATCAGATGTTAGTTTCTTCATTTTTGAATTCTATTATAATAATACCATTCCAAAACGTCCTTTGCTACGGGCACGGCGTTCAAGCTTCCCTCGCGGGCGTTTTCAATCAAAACTAAAACCGCAATTTGAGGATTATCGGCGGGTAAGTATCCGACAAATGAAGCGTTGGTTTTTGCGTTCCCTTGAATCTGCGCCGAACCGGTCTTGGCCGCTATTTTAACCGGCAGACCGCTTAAAAGATTGGCGGTGCCGTATGGTTTTGAAACGGTGTCAACCATTCCTTTTTGAATTTCCTTGATATAATCCGCCAATTCCGGGTATTCCCTTAAAATTTCCGGCTGGGAATTTTCTTTAACTGTCGGTTTGTAAAATTTGCCGTTATTGGCAATAGCGGCGATATAATTCAAAAGCCCGAGCGGCGTCACCATCAAATCTCCCTGCCCGATGCTCACGTTATAAGTATCTCCAAGGCGCCACGGCTCATTGGACGCTTTTTCTTTTTTTTCAACACTGGGCAAAAATCCGCTTGATTCCGCCGGCAAATCAACGCCGGTTTTCTCGTTGAGCCCGAATTTTCGCCAATAGTCGTTTAATCTTGAAATGCCGAGGCCGCTCCAAATATTTTTATCGTAATTTCCTTTTAAAATTCCAGATTCGCTTTTCGGCAGACCGCCGCCCATCGCGTAAAAATAAACGTTTGAAGAGCGCGCGATGGCGGAATATAAATCAACCCAGCCGTGCGGTTTCCAATCCACAAAACGGCTCGGCTTATCCGGAAAATAAGGGTTGGGAACTTCTATATAACCGCGCGAATAAATTTCCGTTTCCGGACTGACAACCCCTTCTTTCAAAGCCGCGAGCGCCACCAAAGGTTTAATTGTGGAGCCCGGAGCGTAAACTCCGGAAATCGCCCTGTTTAAAAACGGCATCTTGGGGTTATTAAGATCGTTTTTAGTAATTTCGTTGGGATTGAAACTCGGCAAACTCACCATCGCCAATACTTCGCCGTTTTGCGGATTTAGAGCGATACCTACTCCACCGTCTCCGCCAATGAAAGATATTTTCTCACTCATTCTATTATAAAAATAAATCTGAAAATCCTTATCAATGGAAGTTTTAATATCCGCGCCGTGTTCCGGAGCGTTCAAAAATTTGCTGTCAATGGTTTCACCCTTGGCATTGCGATAATAAATTATTTTCCCGTCAATGCCTTTTAATTCGTTATCATAATAACCTTCCAACCCGCTTTTGCCGATTGTGTCGTTCAAATCAAGTTCCGGATTATTTTTCATATCTTCGACGTCAACCGCGCCGACATACCCGAGAATATGGGAAAAAATCCGAGGTTCAAGATATTTTCTCTTGAATTCTTCTTTAACCGCAACCGATTTCAAATCAAGATTTTTTATTTTTTCCGCCTGCTCTTTTGATATATTAAAAGGCAAAGTTAAAAAGTCGCGCTTTTCCAAATCAACTGATTGGATTAATTTTTCCGCACCCGTAATTTCGGCTTCTAAAATCTTATGAAGTTCCTTGAATGTTTTTTCGCGAATTCCCGGTTTCATCAACTCAATAAGCCGCAAATCTATTTTGTACGACGGCTCATTTTCCACCAGCGGCTTTCCGAAGCGGTCAAAAATAATCCCCCTTTCCGAAGCCAAAGAAATTATTTTGCCGGCGTTCGCCAAAGCCCTGTTCTTGTAAAAATCGCCTTTCCAAATGCCCAAAAAAGCGACGCGTAAAAAAACAACAGCCGCAATAATCGCGGCCGCAAATCCGATTATTTTAAAAATTTTTTCCGAAAGCGGCATTTCCACCAAATCCATTCCTTTCACCATATCGTCCAAAACCGCCTCTTCAAGAAAGAAATTATCAGGCATTATAATTCAATATCAAAAGGTTTTAACGGAGCGTTGAAAATTTGAGCGTAAGTCTCCGGGTCCTCGGCGGCGATGCCGGCCCCCCGCGCAACGCAAGTAAGAGGGTCCTCAATCACCATAGTTTTCACGCCGATTTCATCTTCAATCAAACTGTCAATGCCTTTCAACAAACTGCCGCCGCCGCAAATATAAATTCCCCTTCTCAAAATGTCGCCGACAAGTTCCGGCGGAGCGTTCTCAATCGTTTCTTTCGCCGCTTCAATAATTGAAGCCAAAGAATGGCCGATGGCGGTTCTGATGTGGTGATTTTTAACAACCACTTCTTTCGGCAAACCGGTTGAAACGTCGCGTCCCCTTATCGCCATTTCCAATTTTTCGTCAAGCGGAATCGCCGAACCCACGGAAATTTTCAATTCTTCGGCTGTCGGCTCGCCGATTAAAAGCTTGAATTCGCTTCTCACAAAATCAATGATATCGCTGTTCATTTTATCGCCGGCAATTTTCAAACTCTTCGCTTTCACCACTCCGCCCATTGAAATAATGGCGATGTCGCTGGTGCCGCCGCCGATATCAATCACCATTGTGGAAACCGGCTCGTTTATGGGCAATCTCGCGCCGATTGCCGCGGCCACCGGCTCTTCAAGAAGAAAAACTTTGCTGGCGCCCGCCAAAACCACCGCGTCTTCAACCGATTTTCTTTCCACTTCCGTCAAATTCGGAGGAATGCCGATAACCACCCGATAATAATTGAAAAGATTATTGTTCCTGATTTTTTTGAAATAATGGCGGAGCATTTCCTGTGTCATTTCAAAATCGGAAATAACGCCTCCCACTAAAGGTTTGATTACGGAAATATGCGACGGAGCGCGGCCGAGCATTTTTTTCGCTTCTTCGCCGATCGCCAAAACCTGGCTGGTTTTATTGTTCACCGCGGCGATTGACGGCTCGTCAATAATAATCCCCTCGCCCTTAACATAAACCAAGGTATTGGCCGTTCCGAGGTCAATTCCAATGTCTTTTGTAAAATAATTTAAAAAATTCATTATAAAATTTTTATCAATTCTTTTTCATCAACCAATTTCGCCTTGTTTTCATTTCTTTTTTTAATCTCAATTTTCCCTCCGGCCTTCTCGCTTATCACCAATCTGTAAGGAATACCGATTAAATCCGCGTCTTTGAATTTCTCTCCGGCCGAAATATCGTTTCTGTCATCGTACAATACTTCAACGCCCGCTTTTTGTAAAGAATTGTAAATTTTATCGGCGAATGCCGTTATTTTTTTATTATTAACCGCCAAGTTTAATAAGTGAGCTTTGAATGGCGCTACCGATTCCGGCCAGATAATTCCTTTTTCGTCATGATAAACTTCCACAATCGTTCCCATTAAACGGTTTAAGCCGATTCCATAACAGCCCATTATCACGTCTTTTCCCGCGCCTTTTTCGTCTTTGTATTTCAAATTGAATGGGGTTGAATATTTGGTTTTAAGTTTGAAGATATTCCCAACTTCAACCGCTTTTTCTTGTTTCAGATTTTTATTGCCACACTGCGGACAAACATTCTGTTCGCCAATTATTTCTTTATTCACGGCAATTTTACATTTATCGCAAATAAAAATTATATCTTCTCCGGCCGGCGTCAATGTTTGAAATTCGTGCGAATATTTGGAAAAAGTGCCGCCCGAAGCGAAGGTCAGATAAGTCAATTTTCCAAGCCCAACCGCCTTAAAAATTTTATCGTAAGATTTTTTCGCTTTCTCGTAATATTTGTCCATATCCGCCTCGTCTTTGTGAAAAGAATACAAGTCTTTCATAAAAAATTCGCGGCCGCGCAAAAGTCCGGATTTCGCCCGTTTTTCGTCGCGAAATTTATTTTGAATTTGAAAAGCGTATTTCGGCAAATCTTTGTAAGAAAATATGAATTTGCCCAATAAGGGAGAAATTATTTCTTCGTGCGTCGGCCCGAGCGCGTATTCTATTTTTGAATAATGGCTTATAAACCTGAAAAGCGAATCGTAAGTTTCCCAGCGGCCGGTTTGCGTCCAGCTTGATTTCGGCTGAAGCGACGGCATTAAAATTTCCTGGCCGCCGAGCGCTTCCATTTCTTTGCGGATAATATTCTCAATTTTTTTAAAAACTCTTAGCCCGAGCGGCAAAAAAGTGTAAACTCCGGCCTGTAATTTATCAATAAAACCCGCCCTTATTAAAAGTTGAGCATTTATCGCTTCTTCGTCTTTCGGCGCCTCCCGCCTTGTTTTTGTGAATAAATCAGATTGAAGCATATTAATTAAATTATATGCGCAAAATAAAAAAGGCGCAAATTGCGCCTTAAGTCTTAAAAATTAAGATAATTTAAAATTTTACTTTCACCGGTTCTTTGGCTTCTTGCTGTTCAAGTTGGAAAAATTCTTCTTTTTTAAAGCCAAACGTTCCGGCAATCAAATTTGTCGGAAAAGTTTCTATTTTTGTGTTCAATTCCATCGCATTACCATTGTAAAACCTTCTAGCTGCCTGAATTTTATTTTCCGTGTCCGCCAATTCTTCCTGCAATTTCGTGAAACTTTCAACTGCTCTTAATTGCGGATACGCTTCGGCAATGGCGAAAATGGATTTCAATGCCGACGAAAGAGTATTTTCCGCGACTTCTTTGTTGTGGATACCCTGCGCGCCGAGCGCCTGCGCCCGCGCCTGCGTCACTTTTTCAAACGCTTCTTTTTCATGCGCCGCGTAGCCTTTAACGGTTTCAATCAAATTGGGAATCAAATCATATCTCCGCTTTAATTGAACATCTATATCAGCCCACGCTTCTTTGACGCGGTATCTTCGGCGAATCAAACCGTTATAAGTCAAAACCAGCCACAAAATAGCAACAGCCGCGATAATAATCAAAATATTAAAATAATTCATAAATTAATTATAAACAAATTTGGCATTTTACGCAATCTTGCCGAATAATCTCATTCTTTTTTCAACCGCTTTTTTTATTTCTTCAATTGTTGTCGGTAAAATCTTGTAAGGCGTGATTTCTTCGGGGCTTTCCGCCAACGCTTTTTCCATTCCTTGCCGCCAAGCCAGACGAATTTCAGTATTGATGTGAATAACGGAAATTCCGGCGTCAATGGCTTTTGTGAATTCTTCATCGCGGATTCCAGAACCGCCGTGTAAAACCAACGGAACGCCAGCCGCCTCGCGCAAAGCTTTTATTCTTTCAATATCGATGTTCGGATTGGGCGCGTTTTTGAACATTCCATGTATATTCCCCACCGCCGGCGCCAATAAATCAACGCCGGTTTCTTTGACAAATTGAGCAGCTTGTTCCGGCTTCGTCAAATCATCGGGATTTATCGCCGCGTCTTTCGGCACTTCTTTCAGAATTGTTGAACTGGCGCCCAAATAACCCAACTCCGCTTCCACTAAAACATTTGGATTAACGCTTTTTACCCATTCCACGACTTCTTTGGTTTTTTTGATATTTTCCTCAAAAGGAAGTTTGCCTCCGTCAAAATGAACGGAATCAAATCCCGCTTCAACCGCTTTTTTTACCGCTTCAAAAGATTTCGTATGGTCGGAATTGATAAAAATCGGCCAATTAAATTCCTCGCGCAAACTCTGGACCATCAACGCCGCCCGCTTTGTTCCGATAAAATTCTGCTCCCCCTCGGAAAGCCCGATAATCACCGGCAAATTTAATTCCATGGCGGCTTTTACAATCCCCTTCAACGCCATGCACTCGGAAATATTAAAATGCCCGACAGCTACCTTATCCTGTTCTGCCTTTTTAATAATTTCTAATAATTTTGAATTTTGATTTGTCATTTTGAATTTTAAATTTTAAATTATATTTCGAACCACCCTTTTATTATATTCTCTTTCATTTTTTTTTCCATCTCCATCTCGTCAAAATATTCCATAAAAATTTTGTTCCAAAGCGACTCTTGATGATGGTAAAGATATTTTATCATTTCTTTTTCTTTTACCAAAGACATTGTGGTGTCAATCAAATTAAAACTCACTAAAACATCAATACCGGTGTCGCTTTTGAAATAATCGCCAACCCAATTCAAATTCTGCCAAAAAGACAATTCGTGGGAAAAGCCGTCAAACAAAACGCCGGCTTTCACCAACATTTTTTCCGCTCGTTCCCAATGAAGCGCCTCGGGGTTTAAATGCGATTCAAACAACCGCCAGTCATTTTCATCGTCTTTTGCCAAATATCTTTGGATAACAAGCCATTGGGATTTATCCGAACTCGAAAGACGTTGATCCATAACATCTCCTCTTAATAAAGAAATTAAATTATTGGCAAATGATTTTTCATCATTGCTAAATTTTTTAATGAGATCGGCATAAAAAGGGATTTCATTAAAATAATGAAGAATTAAACTGAAATTCCGCAGAGTTTCTCCAGAGATTTCCAAAGACAAAGGAATAACATATATTAATCCCATTTCTTTTAAATGACTGATATTGTGGCGCTTATGTCTGATAAATTCTTGAGCAATTTTTGTCCATCTTTCCGACAAGGCCAAAACTTCTATTTCCCTTTCTTCAAAATCATCCGGCTTAAGATTTTCATATTGCTTAAAAAATAATTTATTCAACCAATCACTCCCTTCAACAAATCTTAAGGCGCTGAAAATTTCGGAAATATTTTCCTTTTGAATCATTTCATCAACATTTTTATAATTTAAAACCTGAAGAATTTTCATTGGTGGCTGATTTCTTAAAAATTCAACCGCTTTTTCTTTTTTTAGAAAAAAACCCTTCGGCTTTCCAGCAATTGATTTTGTTGTTTCCAAAACATGCTGCCAATCGCTTGAAATCGTTACTAATGGCGAACCTAAAACTTTAAATAATTGAATGTCATCCGACTCAATTTTACGGATCAAAGAATTATAAATTTTCTTGGCGCCCGCGTTCTTATTTAAGCCAAGAATATCAAGCCGATTTTTCATTGTTGCGTCGTTCTCTTCAACAATTTTTTCAATTATGTTTTTCTTGCCGGTCACAGCCGAAAGCCGCTCGTCTATAAAACGGATATTGTCTTTATCGGTGCGAAGTATTTGGGCTATTTTTTGATAGGGTTGCAGCATAATTTTTTAATTTCCAATTTATTCCATCTTTTATTTTTCTCAAATTCTTCTTTCGTTAAAATCCCCGCCTTGGCGCCGATTTGCTCAATCACCGAAGTGGCGTTGGCGGAACCCAAACGAATCGCGTATTCAACATTATCAATTCCGCACAAACCCTTTCGGCAATTCTCCCGCTTTTGAATCAAACCTGCCACAAATCCGCTCCCGAACGCGTCGCCGGCGCCGGTGCGGTCAACGACTTTTTGTTCCTTGAAAATTTTCGCTTTGTAAATGTTGCAGCAATCGGAAACCAAAACTCCTTTTTCTCCGTCAGTCATCACGGTTATGCCGTCAACCGCTTCGTCAAGTTTTTTGAAAATTTCTTTTTCTTTTTCATAATCAACGCCGGTCAAATAAGAAGCTTCTTCGCGATTCAGAATCACCACCTTGCTTTTATTCAAAAGTGGTTTGATTTTCTTGATCCCCATTTCAATAAAATGTTTTGAGGGGTTAAAAGCGATTAAAATTTTATTTTTATGAAAATGATTGAATATCTTGCTGATTGTCTCAAAAGAAATTTTTCCGGGCGAGACATAAGCCCATTTGGATTTTAATTTGTTAAAGGAAATTTCTTTTTCCGACAAATTTTCCGATATTCCGCGATAGACCAATATCGTCCGTTCGCCTTCCGGCGCCAAAAGAACAGTGGAGTAAGCGGTGCCATTCATCATATCGCGTCCCGGACGCGATATAATATCCACTTTTTCGTTTTTTAGTTCGTTTAAAATGCTTTGGCCGGCTTCATCGGCGCCGATTTTCATCAAAGCCGCGGTTTTCAAACCTTGGCGGCTAAAAGTTGTCGCGGAATTATTGGCGCCGCCGCCGGTGGCGAACACCGGTTTACCGATTTCAATTTTCCCGCCCAAAGCGAAACATTGGGCCTCGCCGGTCGCAAATCCGATTTTTTTCAGATGTTTTTTATCCCGCAAAACTTTGAATAACGGGCTGAATAAAAAAACATCTCTTGTCCCCGTTCCGATTGTGATAACATCATGCATATTTTGTATTATATTTATTTTTTTGACATTCGCCAAGTAGCTATTTTTTTATGGTCGCCGGAAAGCAGGATTTTCGGAACTTTGTATTTTTTCCCCTTATATTCAAAAATTTCCGGACGGGTGTAAACCGCCGCGCCAAGCGCTCCCCTTTTTTCTTCCAATGATTCCTGTTTTCCCAAAACTCCGGGAATTTGGCGGGAAATGGAATCAATCAAAACCATTGCCGGAATTTCGCCGCCGGTCAAAACATAATCGCCGATGGATATTTCACTAATTTCTAATTTCCAATTTCTAATTACTTTCTTGACACGAGCATCAACGCCCTCATAGCGGCCGCAGATTAAAATCAGATTGTCGTATTTTTTCGCCACTTGCGCCGCCATTTTATTATCAAATTTCTTGCCCGTCGGAGAAAAAAGAATGATTTTCGTTTTTTTCTGAATTCTTAATTTTGAATTCTTAATTCTCAAAATCGAACCTAACGCTCTTATTAAAGGTTCGATTTTAAACACCATCCCCGGCCCTCCGCCGAATGGCTTATCATCCACTTTACGATGTTTATCTTTCGTAAAATCCCGTAAATTATGGATTTTAATCTTAATCAGTTTGTTTTTCTGCGCCCGCTTTAAAATGGACTCGTCCAAATACCCGCCTTTGGCGGAAAAAATTTTCGGAAAAATTGTGATAATATCAAATTTCATAACTTAGAATAAAATCTTTTCTCGCCAGCGGCCTCCATAATAAACAAATTATCCTCGTCTCGTCGTCAAAAGCAACCGGAAAATTATGAACTCAACCTTTCCGCCAGTTGGCGGATTCGGGATTCAAACACCATAATTTTCCCGCTTTTTTCCTCCTCGCTCGGTAATTTATAGTTATTATTCCAACATGCTGGCTATGAAAAGATTTTATTCTTCTAAAAATAATTAGAAAACCAGAAAAATCTTTCCGTAGCGAGTATCGCGGAAAAGTGTCTATGAGCGGGAAAAGATTTTTCTGGTTTTCTTTTTTAATTTTAAACCAAAATCCCCGCCTTTTAAAGCGGGGGTTGATTTTTTAAATTCCGTCCGTGACTCTCGGCGGCCTCATTCCTCTTGTTGAACCTTCCGGCTCAATGATTTTCAAATTGACGCGGGCATTGTTCTTAATGCCGACAATCTTCAAAAGCGAACGAATGGACTGCGCCGTGGCTCCTCTCTTGCCGATAATCTGGGCCATATCCATCGGATTGACTTTAAGAGTTAAAAGCACTCCCATTTCGTCAACTTTGCGTTCAACTTTCACATCATCAGGATGCTCCACAATCGATTGAATGAGAAATTCAAGGAATTTCTGGTCTTTTGCTTCCATGCTATTTGTTTGCTTTCTTTAATTCTTTATTCGACCTTTTCATTAAAATTTCGGAAATTTTATTTTCCTTCTTTTGTTTCCTTTTTCTTTTTATGGACCGCTATTTTTTTTCCTTCAATCGCTCCCGCTTTCACTAATAAATTATGAACGCTGGCTGTCGGCTGGGCTCCGGTTTTCAGCCGATATGCCGCTCTTTCCTTGTTCACTTTGAATTCTTTGGAAACCGGATTGTACCAACCCAAATCCTCAACACAATCTCGGCTTACCTTTGACCGCTTTTCAGCAACAATAATCCGATAACTCGGCTGGTGCTTTTTCCCTATTCTTTTGAATTTGATGGCTAACATATTAAATTTCAGTTTATAGGTTTTAGGTTTTAGTTGTCAAGTTTTAACGATAATAATTTTGACGTGCCGTCGTCGTTCATCGTGATGCCGTACAAAACGTCCGCCGCTTCCATCACCGCGCGATTGTGGGTAACAATGATAAACTGCGTGTCGCCGGAAAAATCTTTGACCAGATTCGCGAACATTCGGGAATTTTTTTCGTCAAGTGGCGCGTCAATCTCGTCCAAAACCAAAAACGGCGGCGGACTCACGGAGATTAAGGCGAAAAGCGCGGCAATGGAAACCAAACTTTTTTCTCCGCCGGAAAGCATTTCTACGCCCGTGATTTTCTTACCCGGCAAATTTAAATCAATCTCCACCCCGATTTTCTCCTCTCGCTTTTCCTGCTCATCGTTATTTTTATTTTCATCGCTTTCGTTTTCATTATTTTTGAGATTTGATTCGCCAGCTGGCGAATGAGATTTGATTTTCATTTTCGCGTGTCCTCCCTTAAACATCAGCCTGAAAAAATGGTCGAACTTTTCATTGATTGATTTAAAAGCGGCTAAAAATTCATCGTGGATTTTTTCTTTCAAATTTTTAATCAAAATTTTCAAATCCTCGGACGCTTTTTCCAAATCGCTTATTTGCGAAGACAAAAAATTATAATGTTTTTCCGTTTCCTCGGCTTCTTTTATCAGCGCCTGGTCTATCTCGCCCATACTCGCCAATTCGCCCCTTATGCGAAACATTTTCCGTTCCGCTTCCATAATCTCACCCTGATTTAGGATTTGGGATTTTGAATTTTGGATTTCTTCAATAATCCGATTCGCTTGTTGAATTTGTCCTTCTATATCTTGCATTTTCATATCAAGTTTCTCGCGCTCAAAAATCATTTGCTGTTTTTTATTTTCTAATAACCTTATTTCATCGCGCTTGGCATCCATCGCTTCAAACGCCTTTTGAAATTGCTTGTTAAAATCCTGCAAACCGGCGGCAATTTCCGTTTCCGTTTTTTCAATCTGCTTCAAATCCTCTTCAATCAAAGCGACTTCTTTAAGCAAATCGTTTTTTATTTTATTCAAATCTTCCAACTCTTTATTATTAACTTGAACGACGTCCGACGTCGTTAGTGTGAAAAAGGCGTTGATTTTTTCAATTATTTTTTTAATTTCCAAAATAATCTCTTCCGAATTTTTTAAAATCAATTCGCTTAAAGAATTTTTCGTTTCTTTAATTAAATCAATTAATTCATTATTATTAAAAATCCTTTCTTCTTTTTTTTCTTCAATCTGACTCAAAATTTCCGCTTTCGCTTCTAGGCGGCTCAATTCTTTCTGAATTTTAAGATGCTTATCCGACAATTCTCTTTTGCGCGTTTTAATGGAATCAAAATTCCCGCTTTCCGATTTTTCTTCCAATTTTTTGACTTCGTTTCCCAAAACTTTCAATTCGGAATTCTTTTCAACAATAATCTCCGCTATTTTTTTGATTTCCGGCTCCAAATTTTTCCTTTCTTTTTCTATTTCATTCAATTTGAAAGAAAAATATCCGTCTTCCAAATTCTTCAATTCTTCTTCCAATTGCGCCCGCTTTTCCCATTTGGAAGTCTGACGTTTTAACATTCGCAAACGCGGCAAAACCTCGGCAATCATCGCTTTCACTTTTTCCAAATTAATATTCGTATTATTAAGTTTTCTCTCAGCGTCGGATTTTTTAATCTGAAATTCCCGAAGGCCAAGCACTTCCTCTATCATCATTCTCCTTTCTTCCGGCGTGACGCGAACGAACAAATCGCTTGAACCTTGATTGATTATCGTCAATCCTTTGGTGCCGAGCCGCGCCTTGGCGAAAAAATCAATAATGTCTTTAAGCCGGACTTCCGATTTATTGAAAAAATATTGGGAAATGCCATCCCGCGCCACGCGGCGAATAACGGAAATTTCTTCAAATTCTCCTCCAAGTTTGGAATTATTGTCAAAATTAAGCGAAACCTGCGCCATTCCGGATCTTGTTCTTTTCGGCGTACCGGCAAAAATCAAATTTTCAATTTTGTCGCCGCGCAAATTTTTCGCTTCCCGCTCTCCCAAAAGCCAGCGAATTGCGTCTATAATATTGCTTTTACCGCTGCCATTCGGCCCCACAATCGCCGTAATGCCTCTGGGAAATTCCAAAACCGCCTTTGAAGCAAAAGACTTGAATCCGTTTAATTCCAATGATTTAAGAAACATAGCTTTTCAAAGCGTTGCGCGCCGCTTCCACTTCCGCTTCCTGTTTTGACGAGCCTTCGCCTTGCGCCGTCAATTTGTCGCCGCAATAAACGCCGACCGTGAAAATCTTGGCGTGGTCCGGCCCTTTTTCGGACAATACTTTATACTCCGGCGTAATTTTCATTTTTTCCTGAATTATTTCCTGAAACAAACTCTTCGGGTCTTTATAAAGTTTGTTCTTCATCACTTCTTCAAGATGATTCATCACGAATTTTTCAACAAATTTTTGGGAAATCGCGTATCCGGCGTCCAAATAAATCGCTCCCAAAAGCGCTTCAAAAGCGTTCGCCAAAATAACTTCCCGCGCCTTACCAGTGTCTTTGGCTTCTCCGCGCGAAAGCAAGATGAATTCGTCCAAATTTATTTCCTTGGCGACAACCGCCAGCATTTGATAATTAACCAATGCCGCGCGGATACTCGTCAAATCTCCTTCCGGCAAGTCCGGAAATCTGTTAAAAAGCGCCTCGGTTGACGCCAATTCCAAAACCGCGTCTCCGAGAAATTCCAAACGCTCATTATGCGGCAATCCCCACTTGGGATTTTCGTTCAAGTAAGAACGATGAGTTAAAGACTCTTTGAGAAAATCCTTGTTTTTGAAGACAACTCCTATTTTTTGTTCTAAATTCGCAAAATCCAAATTATATAAAATAATTAGTAAACAGTAATCAGTAAACAGGACAAAATTTCCTAGTTACTAGTTACTAATTACTAATTATTTAATCATTTCTTTATACACCGTCCCCAGCACGCCGTTTATGAATTTTGACGAACTTTGGCCGCTGTAATTTTTCGCCAATTCAATCGCTTCGTTAATCGCCACTTTTTCCGGAACTTCTTTTTTGTCCGCGTAAAGCAATTCGTAAAGTCCTATCCGCAGAACATTTCTGTCAATTATGGAAATCTGGCTAATGGGCCATTCCGGCGCGGCCTTCTCTATAATTTTATCAATGGCGGGCATATGCTCGACAACGCCGTTGATTATTTTCCAGGCAAAATCCGGCTCGTCAACGCCGGAGCCGAATTCTTCAAGATTGCGCTCAACCACTTTTTTAATATCCTCTTTTCTGTTGTAAAAATCCCACTCGTAAAGAGACTGAAGAACAATGCTTCTTATTAAGTGCCTGGTAGCCAATTTAGCTTCATTAGCTTATTAGCTTCATTAGCTTATTAGTTAAATTCTAAAAGCTAAAGAAGCTAACGAAGCTATTTCCTAACTTTAAGTTTCGGTTCTTTTACAACTTTTCCCTTATAATTCCCGCAGGACGCGCAAATCCGATGCGGCCTTATCGGCGCCTGGCAATTCAAGCAAGCAAAAATCTGGCTCGGCTTCAAAGCCAAATGAGACCTTCTGCGGCCTACTTTTGACTTTGTATGATGTTTCATTGGCACTCCACCCATAGTTTAATCAGTTTAATTTTTAAATTTGGAAAAGTCAATAAATTTACGCGCCGGTGCTGCCAAAGCCGTTTTCTCCTCTAACGCTCTCGCCCAATTCTTCAACTTCTTCAATCCCCGGATATTCTATTTTTTGAATCAGCATTTGAGCGATTTTTTGACCTTTTTTGATTTTAAAATCTTGATTTGATAAATTTATTAAAACAACTTTTATCTCTCCGCGATAACCCGCGTCAATCACGCCCGCCATTGTTTTAACGCCGCTTTTCAACGCCAAACCGCTTTTATCCCAAACCAATCCGACATAGCCGCCTGGAATTTCCATTTTTATTCCGGTTCTCACCGCGCTTCTTTCGCCTTTTCCCAAGACTAAATCTTCAACCGAATACAAATCCAAGCCTGCGTCGTTTGTATTGGCGTAATCCGGAATTTTCGCGTTAGAATCTATTTTTTGAATTTTGATAATCATTGCGTCAGTTTATAAAAAAATTGAGGCGTTAGCAATTGCTGCTAACGCCTGTTATTACGCTTAAATTTCATTTCCGCTTTTAAGGCGGAAATTTTTCCTTCTGTTGCGGAAATGAGATGTTCAACTCTCTCAATCTCCAATTTTAATTCATACACCCTATCTTTTTCTCTGGTGGTAAGATCTTCCCTTAAATATGCCTCGCCGCCATCTTCATAATATAAAACAATGTCGTCGAGGTCACATTTTATATTACTCAACTCCCTTCGCAAATCGCGCAAATAAAGTTGCCGAATTATAAGTAAATGGCCAAGTTCGCCGAATTTCGGACGCATTTTCTTTCTGCGATTTTTCCATATTGCCGGCTTGCCTACTTTAACCCAATCGCTATCGGAATGCATTTGATATGCTCCTCCCGCACCAACTTCATAAAGCCAATCGGTTGTCTTTTGCCAAACTTTTTTTCTACAACGCGGTAAACCCAATCTTTGCAGTTCGCGATTTTCTTCAATATCTTCAAAAATTATCGGACCATAGGGAAAAGATTTGATAGCCGTCTCTTCTTGTTCAGCGTTAAATTCCACCATTTTCGCCCCGTAATTCATCGCATATTTGTAAAGAACAAATTTAACAGGATTCCCGCCTTTCTTTTTTGCAATCATGACAAGCGCGACAAACGAAGTCTCATTCGCGCAATATTCCATCTTCTTCGCAAAATACGCCATATATCTCACCTCCCTTATATAAAATTTTGTTTGCTGCCATAATTAAACAATTATCCGTATAAAAAAGCAAGGGGACGATGAATCGTCCTCCGGAATTTTCGCATTGGAATCTATTTTTTGAATTTTGATAATCATTGCGTCAGTTTATAAAAAAATTGAGGCGTTAGCAATTGCTGCTAACGCCTGTTATTTTTACCTGTTTTTAATTTAAAAAGCAGAGAAAACTACTTTATAGCCGTTGATTGTATTCTGAGCTTTCGTTTTATCTAAATTACCATAGAACTCAGCCACTACGCATTCATCCGGCGCGTCGTATCCTTCCAGCACGCACATTCCGAATTCTCCGTTTCCGTTTTCTCCTTCCTCTTCTCCGCAGATAAACCGTCCTTTTTTGTTTTTATGCATTTGGGCGCAAAACGGCAATTCCAAAATCTCTTTTTCTCTGTTAATCCACAAAACCTTTGCCTCTTCCTCTTCGCCCCCAATTAATAAACCTTTATACTCATTGAAGAATTTTTTTATGGCTTCTTCAACGTTATCTGCTTCTATAAGACACCTCACGTCGGTTCTGCCTATAAGATGTCTCCTTATATAAGCGGGGTCAAGCTGTTCTTCTTTATCGTAATAAACGAACAAACCAACATTATCGATATGGAGACATACAACCCTTGAATGCATGGTTTGTGGATCCAGCTTTACATATCTCATCAGGCATGGAATTTCATAAAGCGGCATATTATCCTCCTTTTCTTGAAATTTTATTATTACAGGATTCATTCATCTCGGATTGTTCCTATCCACCTCCCTTATATAAAATTTAAGTTTCTGCAATAATTAAACAACAATCCCTATAAAAAAGCAAGGGGACGATGAATCGTCCCCATATTATTACCTCCTCTCTAAAATAGTTTCATTTTTGCGCAGCCGCATCAAAGCGACCAACCACGCGTGCTCATACACATGCAAATCTTTGCATGACACAACGAGCTCGCCGTCTTCAACGCCGATTTCGCTTGCCATATATTCTTTGAGCAACTGAATGCCGCCGAGATTAACCGGAAATCCGCCCCATAAATCCCATGAACGGAAATACGTCCAGAAATGAAGTTTACCCTCGTCAATCCAGGTGTCAATGCCGCGAAGACATTGGCTGCTTGGCTTATTGCCCATCGTATTATTCCAAGCATTGCCGAAGCCATATTCTTTCTGAGTCTCTCCTGAAAACCGTTCCTGCAACCGGACTTTTTCTTCGTATTCCACGCTTAAATCATAATAATAAAGCGTTTCCGGCCTGCCCACGGTCATATAACAATGATTATTACCATGACCCGCTTCCTTGAAATGCTTAATGCACCAGTTAATCTGCCAATGAAGGTCTTCGCCGTAGGTGTAATGCTCATTTTCCTTTTTTTCGCCGGTCATTAGATATTCAAGATAATCGTTTATATCCTGTTCCGATGTCGGCGCGGGAATATTGGAACCCTCGGGCATCATTGGAAATAACGGTCTGGCGCCGGGATGCGTAAAGTTAATCATTGTCGGCATTCCAATTCTATGAATACCTTCGTAGCTTCCTTTAGTTATGAGATATTTCCTGCCTTCAGAAATTATCTTATCCAAAGCGCGAAACCATCCATCAGCCAAAGAAGTCGCATCTTCAATAATGCACATCTTCATACTCTCACCCCCTTTCTTTTCTCTTCGTCATATTTTCTTACGACTATCTTTTGGCGCTTAAAAAGCACCATTGCTTTGTCGTCTTCCTGGCAATCCTTGTACCATTTTTCAAAAACAAATTCTTTGATGCTAAGATTTACCAAGATTTTCGCGCAATCGTAGCACGGCGAAAAAGTGCAGTATACCGTTGCGC
>JAJYWO010000002.1 GCA_021791445.1 bacterium
GTGCCGGCGAAGTTTCGCGGCAAATTGATTGACAGGGCGATTATCACGCGCGGGCTTGATAAATGTTTATTTGTTTTCGGCAATAAAGAATGGGAAACGCTGGCGCAAAAATTAATCGCTTTGCCGTTGGCGCAGGCGAACTCGCGCGCGTTCGTGCGTTTGATGCTGGCAGGAGCGACTGACGCTGAAATTGATAAGCAGGGAAGAATTTTAATTCCGGATTATTTGCGCGAATACGCGGGATTGAAAAAAGAAGCGATTGTCGCCGGTTTGTATAACAGGTTTGAAATTTGGGACAGCGAGAATTGGAAAGAATATAAGGCGAAGACTGAATCGGCATCTGATGAAATTGCGGAGAAGTTGGGAGAGTTAGGCATCTAAAAGTTAAAAGTTTATAAGGTTTATAAAGTTTTTAAAATTAACTTTATAACTTTTAACTTTATAACTTTATGAACTAATGCATACACCTGTTCTTTTAAAAGAATCAATCGCGATTTTGGATCCAAAGCCCGAAGAGTTTTTTATAGACGGAACAGTTGGAAGCGGAGGGCACAGCGAAGCGATTTTGGAGAAAATCGGTCCAAATGGAAAACTGTTGTGCGTGGATTGGGATGAAAAAGCAATCAAAAATTTAAAAAATTTTAAATTTAAAGATTTAAAAAAGAATGTGATTTTAGTAAACGGAAACTATGCGAATTTACCGGAAATTTTAAAAGAAAATAATTTGCCGAAAGCGGATGGACTAATTGTTGATTTGGGATTTTCTTCAGAGCAGTTGAGTTCCGGTAAAGGATTTAGTTTTATGAAAGATGAGCCGTTGGATATGAGATACGGAGATGGTGAAATGACGGCGGCGGAAGTGATAAACAGTTTCAATGAAAAAGACTTGGCGGACATATTCTGGAAATACGGGGAAGAAAGATTTTCCAGGCAAATTGCCAAAAAAATAGTTGAGGAGCGCAGAAAAAAGAGGATTTTAACGACATTTGAATTGGTTGAGATTATTAAAAAAGCGGTTCCGAAATTTTATGAAAAAGGCAGAATCCATCCGGCAACGAGAGTTTTTCAGGCGCTGAGGATTTACGTGAATCGCGAATTGGAAAATCTGGAAACATTATTAAAAAATCTGGACAAAATTATAAAAAATAAACCCCCACACCAAACGAAGTTGTGGTGTGGGGGTAAAGGTCGCGTAGCGATAATATCGTTCCATTCTTTGGAAGACCGGTTGGTGAAAAATTATTTTAGGCAGATGGCAAAAGAGGGTTTGGCGGAAATTTTAACCAAAAAACCCATAACGCCAAGTGAGGAAGAAATAAAAAATAATCCCAGAAGCCGGTCAGCGAAAATGAGAGCGATAGAGTTAAAATGACATACATTCAACCGCATCAAAACAATAAAATAAATTCTTTGATTTCAATATTAACGCTTGCTTCAATAGGAGCGGCGGTTTGGGGAGTGTTTTTATACAATCAGTTGATTGATTTGCGCCACGAAGTTTCCATTGTCGGGAAAAGCGTAAACCAGTCGGAAGTTGAGAACGCGGAATTAAAAAATAATTTTTATCAGGCGTTTAATGAAAAAAATTTAGAATCTTTGGCGGAAAAAAATTCTTTGGTTTTGGAAAAAAAGCCGGAATATGTTAAATTGAATGCCAGCGAATCTTTAACGGCGAATTACTAAAAAATTTATGCGCCCCCACACCAAACGAATTGTGGGGGCTAAATAAAAATAAAAAATCAACGAATGAAAATTTTATTTTAAATGATGCTGTCATGTGGAATAAAATATAAATTCGTTATGGTGTGGGGGTGCGCTGGAGATATTTTTCCGTAATTTTTATTTTTGGAGTTTTGTATTTGGCTTTAATAGCCAAACTTTTCGATTTGCAATATTACAAGCAGGAATCTTTTATCGGAATAATGGAATCCAGAAACCAATTAAGCGGGGTTTTGGAATCGGAGAGGGGAAACATTTATATTACCGATAAAAACGGGAATAAAATCGCCGTTGCTTTGAATAAGGATTACTCTATCATATACGCCGTTCCCAAAGAGATGCAGAAGGTTGCCGTTGAAAGCGGTTTGACAACAAGGATTTACGCTGAAAAATTGAGTCCTTTAGTCGGAAAATCGGCCGATGATTTGGAAAAGCAATTTAATAAAGAGAATGACGAATATGAGCTTTTGGTCCAGAAAGCGCCGGCTCAACTATTGGAGCAGATTAAAAATCTGAATATTAAAGGAATTTACAATAAGAAAATCAGCATGCGCTCTTATCCTTTTGAGAAATTGTTGTCGCATTTAATCGGTTTTGTTTCTCCGGCGAACGATAAAGAGTCGGAAAAACACGGCAATGTTCAACTGGGACGCTATGGATTGGAATTAAAATTCAATTCGGTTTTGGCGGGCGAGGCCGGAGAATTCGGAAAGGGGAAGATAATAAAGAAACCAGAGCAGGGCAAAGATTTATTTTTGACGATTGACGTGAATATCCAGACGCAATCCGAAGAAGTTTTGAATAAGCTTGCTGAAAAATGGGGGGCGAGCGGCGGTTCCATAATCGTGCAAGAGCCTTCAACCGGGAAAATTCTGGCGATGGCGAATTGGCCGAATTTCAATTCCAATAATTATTCGCAATCGGAAATCAAGAATTTTCTCAATCCGGCAGTGGAAGCGATTTACGAGCCGGGTTCCATTTTTAAAATTATCACCATGGCGGCGGGAATTGACAGCGGGAAAATCACTCCGGAAACTTCTTATATTGATACCGGTTCGGCGACAATAAACGGCAGGACGATTAAAAACTGGGATTTAAAAGCGCACGGCAAGCTTACGATGATGAATGTGATTGAAAAATCAATCAATACCGGAACGATTTTCGCGGAAAAGACGATGGGGCATGGCGTTTTTTACGATTACTTGAACAAATTCGGTTTTAACGAAATTACGAATGTGGATTTGCCCGGAGAAGTGAAAAGCAATATCAGCCATTTACAAAAAGGCAAGGATGTTGATTTTGCCACAGCGTCTTTCGGACAAGGAGTGGCAGTGACGCCAATCGCTTTTATCAGCGCGGCTTCTACGATTGCCAACGGCGGAGTTTTGATGAAACCTTTGCTTTTTGCGGACGAGAAGCCGGAAGTTGTGAGGCGAGTTATTTCCGAAGATACCGCTCAAAAAGTCAAAGCAATGATGGTTTCGGCGGTTCATAAAAACGTGATTGCGGAAATTCCCAATTACGAAATCGCCGGAAAAACCGGAACCGCATATATCCCCAATTTTAAAATCGGCGGTTATACCGACGAAGTGATGCACAGTTATGTCGGGTTTGCGCCGACTTCTCCGCCATCCGGCGGGCCGCGTTTTGTGATATTGATGAAATTGGAAAAGCCGCGCGCTCTTTTGGCGGGCGAAACCGTAGTGCCGGCCTTTAAGGAATTGGCGCAATTTATTTTGAATTACTATAATATCGCGCCGGACGGGCTAGTGAATAATAAATTATGAAGAAAATTTTATTAAATTTTTTAAAATATGTTTTGAAACAATTAGCGAGATTAACAATCTGGCGTTTTAAGCCGGACATTATCGCTATTACCGGGAGCGTTGGAAAAACTTCGGCTAAAGAGGTGATTTACGCGATTCTTAAAAATCAAAAGCGCGCGAGGCGAACAATGGGAAATTTAAACAATGAACTGGGAATGCCGCTCACAATTTTAGGAGATTTTTCCGATGAGCAGTTAAAAATAGTGAGCCGCGGTTATCCGGCCGGAAAAAGCAAGTTTAAGAAAATTTTATTTTGGGAAAAAACGATATTGTTTTCGTTTATTCGTTTATTTAATCCATTAAAATCAGCGTACCCGGAGGTTTTGATTTTGGAATACGGAGCTGATCGGCCGGGCGACATTAAATATCTGCTCAATATTGCCAAACCGAAAATCGCCGTTATTACGGCAATCGGCGAAACGCCGGTGCATATTGAATATTACGAAAATGCGCAAGCGGTGGCGAAAGAAAAAGCGAAACTTATTGAAAATCTTTTTGTTTCCAATTTTGCTGTTTTGAATTTTGACGATGAAATGGCGATGAATATGAAAGAAAAAACGCGCGCGAAAATTATGACATTCGGATTTAATGAAGGCGCGGATGTAAAAATATTCAATTTTGAAAACAATCTGCAAACAGGAGGATGTTCTTTTAAAATTGAACATAGCGGCAGTTTCGTGCCGGTTGTTTTGAAAAACGTTTCTGATAAACAATATGCTTATGCAACGGCAATTGGCGTCGCGATTGGAATAATTTATGGATTAAACTTAATTGAGTCAGCTGAATCTATTATTTTAAATTATAAATGAAAATTATTGTTCAAAATTTGGCAATTAATTATAAAGACGAAGGAGATGGGTCGGTTGCGCTTTTTTTACATGGTTGGCAGGATAATCTGCATACATTTGATTCTTTAATCCCTTTTTTATTTTTAAAAAAAAGAATAATTCGGCTTGATTTGCCCGGGTTCGGCGAGAGCGATTTGCCGAAAGAAAATTGGGATTTGGACGGTTATGTTCGGTTTATTGACGGTTTTGTTAAAAAACTTGATATTCAAGTTGACGTATTGATAGGCCATTCTTTTGGCGGAAGAATTATTGTTAAGGGTGTTGCCGATAAAATACTGAAAGCGAATAAAATTATTCTTATAGGTTCCGCCGGCATAGCGAAAAATCGTTCTATCCGCAATTTAATTTTAAAAGTTTTGGCAAAAATATTCGGATTAATAATGCATATTCCGCCTCTTAATTTTTTAAGAGAAAAAATGCGAAAAAAAGTTTATAATTTAGTAGGAAGCGATTATATTGGCGTGGGGCCGCTTAAAGAAACTTTTTTAAAAATTATTAAAGAAGATTTGAGCGAAAGCGCGAAAAAGATAATCATTCCGACTCTTTTAATATGGGGAAAAAATGATAAAGAAACGCCGATTTCTGACGCTGAGAAATTTCATCGCTTAATTCCAAAATCAGAGTTAAAAATAATAGATGGCGCCGGCCATTTTGTCCATAAAGAAAATCCGCAAAAAGTTGCGGAATTAATCAATTTATTCGTATGATTAAAAACTTATTATCACGTTATAATTTCCATTATCCGAAGATTCTTGTTTACATGCTTCAGGCAAGCGAATATAATATTCGCGATTATTTTATTTGGCATTGGAGGGTAAAAAATTTTAAACGCGTTGAGCAAAGAAAGCATTTTGTTAAAACCGCGAAATCTCTTTTATTATTGGCGGCGGCTTGGCTGATAATAATTTCAATTATCGGTTTCGCCGTTTATTTTTTATGGCTCGGCGCGCTTAATAAAATTTTATTTTTTCTAATAATTTTTATTGTTCCTTATATTTTGGCATATATTATAATTATTCCGCTTTTAATAATAAAATTAATCCAATGGCCGATTGAATATGTGATTATTTACAAAGCACGGCAACGTTTGAAAAATCATAAAGCTGTAAAAATAGCTATAGCCGGAAGTTTTGGCAAAACAACAATGCGGGAAATTCTGAAAACTATTTTGTCGGAAGGCAGGAAAACAGCGGCGCCTTCATTAAATTACAATACTCCCATCGGAATTAGCCGGTTTATAAAAACGCTTGCGGACGACGAAGAAGTTTTAATTTTTGAATTAGGCGAATATTATCCGGGCGATATTAAAAAATTGTGCAATTTAGTTCAGCCGGATATGGGAATAATTACCGGCATAAACGAAGCGCATTTGCAAAAGTTTAAAAAAATAGAACGGACAATAAAAACAATTTATGAACTCGCGGATTTTCTCGGTGATAAACCTTTATATGTTAACGGTGAAAATGAATTGGCGAAAAATAACGCTCAGTCAAAGCATATTATATATAGTCGCGAAGGGGTCGGAAAATTAAAAATTATAAATCAAAAAACCGATTTAAGCGGAACATCGTTTGTTATAACAAATGGCAATATTGAGGTTGAATTAAAGACAAATCTTCTTGGATTGCATCAAATTGGTCCTATTGCGGCGGCTATTGATATTGCGTTAAAGATTGGATTATCTTTTGAGCAAATTAAAAACGGAGTGAGTAAAATAAAATCGTTTAATCATCGTCTGGAATTAAAAACCGACAGCGCGGGTATTATAACTCTTGATGATACTTACAATGGAAATCCGGACGGAGTTAACGCGGTAATTGAATTTTTAGCTGGATTAAAGAACTGTCGGAGATTTTATGTTACGCCGGGGTTGGTTGAAATGGGAATAAAAACAGAAGAAGTTCATAAACAAATTGGCAAGAAATTAGCGGAGGCAAACATAGAAAAAATTATTTTAATAAAAAATTCAGTTACTTCTTATATTGAACAAGGGCTAAGAGAAAATAATTATAAAGGTGAAATTGTGCGGTTTGATGATGCGCTGTCCGCATTTGCGGCATTGCCTCATTTGACAGTAAAAGGGGATATTGTATTATTGCAAAATGATTGGCCAGACCAATATCAATAAAAAAAATATTGCCGTAATTTTCGGAGGGCAAAGCGCCGAGCATGATGTTTCCATTATTACGGCGCACATTCCGATTATTCAATCGCTTTTGGCGGTCAGACAATTTGATGTTTGGCCGATTTATATTGCCAAAGATGGTTCGTGGTATTGCGATAAAGCGATGAACGAGCTTGCTTATTTTAAACAAAATAATTTTGAAACGCTTCTTGCGCAACAGAAGAAAATCAGGATTTTATTTGACAATGGATTAAAAATTATTTGGCCTGGAATTATTTCTAAGACAGTTCAAATTGATGTTGCGTTTCCGGCGATGCACGGCACTTTCGGCGAAGATGGAAGTTTGATGGGATTGTTGCGAATGGCAAATATTCCTTTCGTGGGATGCGATTTGTTCGCTTCGGCAGTGGCTATGGATAAAGTTTTAACAAAACAAGTCGTATTAGCAGAGGGAATTCCCGTTGTTCCGTATGTTTGGTTTACAAAAAACGATTGGCAGAAAAATAAAGATATTTATCTTAAAAAAATTGATGAATTAAAATGGCCGCTTTTTGTAAAACCAGTCCATCTTGGTTCAAGTATTGCCATTTCCAAAGTTAAACAAAAAACAGAACTTGAAAATGCCATTGAAGTTGCTTTTCATTATGATGATAAAATTTTAGTGGAGGAAAGCGTGGAAAATCTTATTGAAGTAACATTGCCGATTATTGGCAATGATGAATTACAACTTGCCGCAATAGAGCGGCCGCTTAATAAAACGGATTTTTTTGATTTTAGCGATAAATATCTTTCATCGGGCGGAAAGAAAAATAGCGGAGCGAATAGCCATTACAGCGAAATTCCAGCGAATATTGATAAAGAACTTGCGAAAAAAGTTGAAGAGTTTGGCAAGAAAACATATTATACGCTCGGTTGTTCGGGCATAGCAAGAATTGATTTTCTAATCAATGCGGTTGATAAAAAGGTTTATGTTAATGAAATAAACACTCTTCCCGGCAGTTTGTATCATCATAATTGGAGAAAAGTCGGAGTTTCCGGAGTGGAGCTTGTTACAAAATTAGTTGCTTTGGCAGAGGATAATTTTATTCAGCGTAAAAATATAAATTATGCTTTTAATTCCGATATTTTGAAAAAAACTGGAGGCCAAAAGAATCAAAATTAAAATGCTCTTATCGTCTAGCCTGGTCTAGGACACATGGTTCTCATCCATGAAACCCGGGTTCAAATCCCGGTGGGAGCGCAAATAAAAATTAGATTTCCGCCCATGGCGGACTAGCCTCTGGCTGGCAAATCCCGTTGGGGCTGCTATTATTTTATACATTAAGTTCGTATAATATGCATAAAATGGTCGATATTTTTTATTTATAATTAACCAATAAAACTATGAGAAAATTTGAAATGCCATCAAATTATGACACAGAAAAGTCGAAGTATACAGGAAAAGATCCGAAATATGAAAATAGACAGGTATTGCAAACAATAACGGGGGAAAAGTAATCGTTATGCATTATCTGAAAGACAAAGGTCTTTATATTGTAATGAATATAGATGAATCTGACACTATCAGTCCTGCATATAAAATCCATCCCGACAATCTTGTGAAAATAAAAGAAGGTGATAAAGAATAAGGATAAAAATTTTCAACATCGCACAACAGCCTATATCCGGTTCCGCTACGCTACACCCAAATTGCTATCGCAACTTCAGATGATGGGCAAACGTTAAACGAAATCTTGTTTAAAAATATTTTTTTATTGAACAATTCCATGGAATTGTTCAATAACTTGAAAAATGAATTGAAAACCGCATCGGCGGATTTTTGGCTGAGAATGTGGTAAAATAAATTTATGAAAGAGAAAAATTCGCAAAAAGACCACTATGCCCACCGGCAGACAGGCGAAATTGTTATTTATAAAACTCCGCAAAACGAGGTGGAGTTGAAAGTGCGTTTAAGAGGTGAATCGGTTTGGTTAAAACAAAATGAAATAGCGTTATTATTTGGGAAAGAGAGGTCGGTTATTACCAAACATATTAATAAAATTTTTATAGATAAAGAAGTTGATAAAAAAAGCAATGTGCAAAAAATGCACATTGCAAATTCTGATAAGCCTGTGGAATTTTACAGTTTAGATGTTATTTTATCTGTTGGTTATCGTGTAAGTTCGGCGAGAGCCATTCATTTTCGAAAATGGGCAACAAAAATTCTAAAACAATATCTTATTAAGGGATACGCCATAAACGAAAAGCGGCTTTTGGAAGCGCGAGAAAAATTCAAAGAATTGCAGACAGCCATTTCTTTTTTACAGAGTAAATCAAAAAAAGAATTATTAGTTGGCCAAGAAAAGGAAATTTTAAATTTATTGGCGGATTATTCAAAAACATTAACATTACTTCAGCAATATGACGCCGGTAAATTAAAAGAGAAAAAAGGGATACGGGCAAAATTCGGCTTAATTTATAAAAACTGTCTGAAAATAATTTTTGAATTAAAAAAGGAATTGATTGCGAAAAAAGAAGCGGGTGATTTATTTGGACAGGAAAGAGGCGAAAATTTTGAGGGAATCATCAAGGGGCTTTATCAAACATTTGGCGGTAAAGAATTATATCCAACCATTGAAGACAAAGCGTCGCATATACTTTATTTGATTATTAAAGACCATCCGTTTTCCGACGGCAACAAACGGACAGCGTCGTTTTTGTTCGTTTATTTTTTGGATAAATCAAATTATCTTTTCAGAAAATCCGGCGAGCGGAAAATAAACGATAACGCTTTGGTGGCGTTGGCTTTGCTGATTGCCGAAAGCGACCCGAAAGAAAAAGAAACAATGATTAAAATAATTAAAAATTTAATTGCGGAATAATTTTTATGTTATCTTTGCAAACTCCTCTTATAGAAGTGAAAGGCGTGGGGCTGAAGTTTGGGGAAAAATTTAAAAAAATCCATGTTCAGACAGTAAAAGATTTGCTGTGGTATTTTCCTTTTCGGTACGAAGATTTTTCCAACATTGTTTTAATAAAGGATTTGAAAATCGGCCAGCACGCCGTTATTCGCGGCGAAATCGTTTCGGTGAAAATATGGAAAAGCTGGAAAAAAAGAATGTTCATTCTTGAGGCTTTGGTGAGCGATAGCAGCGGTTCGATTCGCGCGGTCTGGTTTAATCAGAGATTTTTAATAACGACGATTAAAAAGGGAATAACGGTCAATTTGGCGGGGAAAATAATTGAAACAAAAGGGGGCTTAACAATATCGCATCCGATTCATGAGATAATCACGGCTTCAAAAAGAAACGCAAACGAATTAAGGCATACTGGAAGAATCGTGCCGGTCTATCCAGAAACCAAAGGGCTCACTTCCAAGGGAATCCGTTTTTTGATTAAGCCGCTTTTGGATAATATTGGCAAAATTGAAGAGCCTTTGCCGAAGGAAATTTTAAATAAAGAGAAAATTTGGGGAATCAATGAGGCGATTCACAGCGTTCATTTCCCGGAAAAAATAGAAGATGCCCAAGAGGCGAAAAAGAGATTCGCTTTTGAGGATTTGTTTTTTTTGCAGCTCGTCAATTTGCGTCAAAGAATAAAATTGGCGCAAGAAAAAGCGCATTCTTCTGATTTCAGCATAGACGAGATAAAAGAGATGCTGGCGGAATTGCCTTTTGAGCTCACGCATTCTCAGAAAAAGTCGCTTTGGGAAATTTTGCAGGATTTGAAAAAGCCGCATCCGATGAACCGGCTTTTGCAGGGCGACGTGGGCAGCGGAAAAACAATTGTGGCGATTCTGGCGGCTTTGGTTTTGGCTGGGTGGAAGAAACCCTTCGACGCGGCTCAGGGTAAACAGACGGCTTTTATGGCGCCGACCGAAGTTTTGGCGAAGCAGCATTACGAAACATTCAGAAAGTTTTTTAAGAAATTTGACAAGGGCGCGGGATTGATGACCGGTTCAATGGCGAAAATTTTTTACGGCGATGATTTGGAAAGCGATTTCAAGAAAAGCGATTTGATTAAAAAAATTGAAAAAAATGAATTAAAAATTATTTTTGGCACACACGCTTTAATTCAAAAATACGTTAAATTCAGTGATTTGGCGCTGGTGATAATTGACGAACAGCATCGTTTCGGCGTTAAGCAAAGAGCGGAGCTTTTGAAAAACCACAAGACCAATAAAACAATCCCACATCTTTTAAGTATGTCGGCGACGCCGATTCCGAGAACTTTGTCTTTGACTGTTTTCGGGGATTTGGATTTGTCCATTATTGATGAATTGCCGAAGGGAAGAAAAGAAATAATCACAAAAATTGTCGCGCCGTCAAACCGCGATAAAGCGTACGCTTTTATCCGAGGAGAAGTAAAGAAAGGAAGACAGGTTTTTGTGATTTGTCCGCGCATAGAACAAACAACAGACGATGAGGGACAACCGGTTAAAAAATCGTCGTGGCTTAACACTTGGGAAAACGTGAAAATGGTGAAGGAAGAATATGAAAAACTTTCCAAAAAAGTTTTTCCTGATTTGCGAGTGGGAATGATGCACGGCAAGATGAAGGCCAAAGAAAAAAATGAAACCATGAGACAATTCAGCACTAGGACAATTGACATTTTAGTTTCCACTTCGGTGATTGAAGTCGGCGTTGATGTGCCGAACGCCACAATAATGATGATTGAAGACGCGGACAAATTCGGCCTTGCTCAGCTTTACCAATTCCGCGGCCGGGTGGGCAGAGGAGAACATCAATCTTTTTGTTTTTTGCTTACGGAATCCGGCTCAAAATCTACTCATCAAAGATTGCGTTCCTTGATTGAAGCAAAAAGCGGATTTGAATTGGCGGAAAAAGATTTGGCGATCCGCGGACCCGGAGAATTTTTGGGCGAAGAACAAACCGGCGTGCCGGATTTGGCGATGAAAGCGGTTCGCAATCCGGAACTGGTGAAATCCAGCCGCCAAGCGGCCGAAGAAATTTTACAAAAAGACCCGGAATTGAAAATTTATCCCTTGCTCAAAAACCGTTTGGACGCGTTTCAAAAAGAAGTGCATCTGGAATAAAAATAAAAAACCTTATATAATTTTTTTCATGGAAAGAAAATATTTAATGACCAAAGATGCGACAAGCGAAAAATTGCTGGAAGAATTGAAATTGAAAAACGACATTCCCAGTCAAAGGATAAAAAGATTGTTGGCTTTTCCGGATTTGACGCGTAAAGAAAATTCTCCATTGAAATTCATTGTTGATAAAATTCTGGCAATGGAAATGTTCAGGGATTTTGATGTTATTGAAATTCCGGAAATCGTGAGCGTGCGGGACAATTTTGATTTGCTTAATTCTCCGGCAGACCATCCCAGCCGAAAAGAAACGGACACTTATTACGTGAGCAAAGATTACATTTTGCGGACTCAAACGACGGTGATGTGGCCGTTTTATCTTCAAAAAGAAGAGGGGAAAAACAAATTGGAAAAAGAAGGGGAAATCGGGCTTTTGTCTTATGGAAAAGTTTTTCGCAAGGATGAAATAGACAGAAATCATTTTCCGGTTTTTCATCAAATAGACGGGCTTTATATCTGTAAAAAGGAGAAAAAAATAATCGGCATTCCCGAGCTTCAGGAAGTGCTTAGCGCCATTACCAAAGCCATTTACGGAGACGCGGTGGAATTCCGTTTTTTGGAGGATGTTTTCCCGTTTACGCATCCCAGTACGCAAATAGAAATAAAGCAGGGCGATAAGTGGCTGGAAATCGTGGGCGCCGGAGTGGTTCATACGCAGGTGCTTTCCAATCTCGGCATTGACCCGAATGTGTACAACGGCTGGGCTTTCGGATTCGGCTTGGAAAGAATCGCCATGGGGAAAATGAATATTCCGGACATCAGAATTTTCTGGTCCGATGATCCGAGAATCACAAGCCAATTCAAAGACATAAACAGCCAATACAAGGAAGTGAGCAAGTATCCGATGACTTACCGCGACATTTCTTTTATGGTTGATAAAAGCGTGAGCTTGAACAATTATTACGAAATTGTGAGGGATTTTGCCGAAAATTTGATTGAAGAAGTGAAACTTTTGGACAAATACGAAGACGAACAAAAATTCGGCAAAGACAAAATAAGCTACACATTCAGAATAGTTTACCGTTCTCCGGAAAGAACTTTAACTAACGAAGAAGTGAATCAAATTCAGGAAAAAATCATAAAAGAAACTCAAGAAGAACTCAAAGCGGGGATAAGATAAATTAGTTGTGGACTTATTTGCGCGAATAGTGGAATGATAAAAAATAAAATAAAAAATTTGTAAACTCGGGCTTGACTTTTGGGGCGAGATATGCTTATATAAATAAAATTAAGGGATAGTTCTTAAAAACAAACAGCGGTTTTTAACCGCTGAAAAATATAGGAGGTATGGGATGAAAAAGATAATAATGATAATTTTAGTGGCGCTGGCGGTGGCGCTGGTAAGCGGGTGCGCAACGGGAGGGATAAACTCAGTATCAATATCGGGATCAATAACAGAGATTAAAGACATTAAAGCGCTTTCTGTAAAGATTGTAAATCAAGGAATAGCAACTCCCGAAGAAGTAGAAACTTTTAAGGAGTTGTTAATAAATGAACTCAAGAATAGACAGATAGATGTTGTTAATGAGGCAAAAACCGTACTCGAAGTGACTATTAAGAGCGTTGAAAGGGTTGGTGGTTTTATTGATCAAATGTTATTTGCTCCTTATAAAGGAAGTAAGGGGAGTGGGGGAAGAGCACGGTGTCTAGTAAGTGTTTTAGTAGCTAATAATAATAAACAGCTACTTGCTTTTTCTGTTGATGGGCTACCACCAATGATGACCCCTTTTTGGAATAAAACAACTAAACATGCTTTTGCTGATGCGGCTAATCGTATAGTTGAAAAGATTAAAAATGTAGAATAATTTAATTCTTTATTTAGCCCAGCTTTCTTAAAACATATACAAGAGAAAGCTGGGTTTTTTATTAATTTAAAAACTTTTAATTATCCACGGACACCCTATTGTTTTCTTATTCTAATTTTCTATAATTAAATCAATGAAATTTTATTCAAATAAATTTCTTATCTCTTTCCTGATTTTAGCGGTGTTATTTTACAGTTTTTCAGTTAAGGTAGTTGAGGCGAAAGGAGTTATTCAGTTTGTAGCTGCCGTAGTGGCAATTGTTATTATTATTTATGTTCCAGTTCTCGCGCCATATATATTAGCTGGTAACGTGATAGCTGGAATAGTAGCGGCAAAGCTTTTCCCATGTAACCAATGGACGTCTGCTCTTGTTGGTGGCGCTGTTGGGGGAAGCGTTGGTTCTGGAGTTGCTATTTCTCTTTCAGGTAAAGAGTGCGGAAATAGTGGTAGTTCTGGCGCCGTTGGTTCTCCAACTCTTCAAAATCAAACAGCAACCGCAATAATGAGTTCAGACGGAAACTGCACAACGGGCTATACTCTTTCATACAGCGTCACGGACGCCTATCAATACGGGATATACAGAGACGGGAATCTGATAAAACAGGGAACATTAAGCACAACTGTTCAGCCATCTCCATATAACACAAGTTTTTCATATACGGACAGCAATTTGGAACCAAATAAGAATTATAAATATAAATTGATATTAACCGACAAAAACGGCAAGCAATACCGATATCCGGAAATAAATGTTTACAGTGAATGCATCAAACTGGATTTGAAAATGGATAATAAAGACGGAGCAAGAAATTATTTTTATCCCCGCAATAACGCTACCCTCCAATGGGAAACAATCGCCGCCGCATCCTGTACTGCATCCGGAGATTGGAGCGGAAGCAGGGGTCCGGCTTCGGGTTCTGAGAATTTGGGTTATCTTCCCAGAGGAACGTCCAACCCCGGACAAGGCAAAACCTACAATTATTCCCTTACTTGTCAATATCCCAAAAACAAAACTCTTTCCGACAGCGTTTCCGTAACCATATTCAGATATCCGGATTGCACTTTTACCGCTGACCCGGATGTCATAGAAATCCTGCCCGCCACCTCTACTTTGTCCTGGAATTGTTGGTATTTGGGTTCTGACCAATCCTCGGTTAATTCCTGCTCCATAGACCAAGGCATAGGCAATTTAACCAGTTTGCCCGTTGGTTCCGTAGATGTCCGGCCTTCCCAAGAAACCACTTACACCATGACTTGTGATTCCATTGATAAAACCACGGATTATCAGGCTTCGGTAAAGGTAGGTTTCAAGCCCAGGGTGAGAGAGATAATTCCGAGATAAAAGGTCGTAATTTTCAGATAAATTTATGGATAATATGAATAATAATCAAATAGAAATGGTTATTGCCGACAAATTCAAACTCGGCAAAAAATGGTTTTGGATTGGAATTATAATTTCCATTTTTAACATTATCGCTGGTTTGGTTTACGGCGTTGTTTTGCTTTTGGAAAAAGACCACCGAAAAGAGGGAATTATTATCATCGCTTGGGCGATTATTTGGACTTTGTTCAGTTTCTTTGTAATCGGCCCCTATCTGGTCAAATCCGGCTTATTGCCCCAGCTTCAAATAGCTCAACCCGCTCCTTCCATCCAGCAAGTTGGATTTCCTCAGCAGATTTCGCGATAATAAATAGTAAATGATTACGCCTTCGCCGCCACCAGCGCGATGATTCTTTTCGCGCTGTTTTGTTTAAGAACGCGGACGGCTTCGTTTATTGTGGTTCCAGTGGTGAAAACATCGTCAATCAGCAGGATGTTTTTGTTTTTAATCGATTTGATTGCGGATTCTTTTATTGCGAAGCAATTTTTAATATTCTCGGCGCGTTTTTCGGCTTTTTTGAATTGCGCCTGCGGTTTGGTTTTTCTGATGCGTTTCAGCGCGTCAATTAATTCAAGATTAAAATGTCCGGCGATATTTTTTGCCAGAAGTTTTGATTGATTAAAGCCGCGTTGTCTTTCTTTGACGCGATGCAGGGGAATGGGGATTATTATAAAGTTTAAAAGTTTAAAGTTTAAAAGTTTTAAATAATTTATAATTATTTCTCCTAAAATTGGCGATAAATTTTCGAAGCTTTCATATTTAAAATAATGGATTAAATCGCGCAAGACGGGGTCGTGATAATTTCCGGCCGCTCCCAACAAATAATTAGTATGGCCGCAGATTTTTTTATTTTCCGCCAAGCGCAATCGGCACACCGGACAAAATAAGGAAGTGTTTAATTGAATTGAATTATGGCAAGTTTCGCAAAGATATTGATTCGCAGTTAATGTTTTGCGGCAATGGAGGCAGATGGGCGGGAAAAGAATATCCAAAATGAGATTTTTTATTTTGATTAAAAAAGGAAACATGATATTATTATAACATGTTTAATATTTTGAAATCTTATCTCGGCATGGGGACGATGCTTGGCGTGGATATCGGCACCGCGGCGATAAAAATAGTTGAAATCAAAAAAACTTCCACCTTGCCGAAGCTTCTTAATTACGGCATTTTGAAAAGCAACACTCATTTGGACCGGCCGAACAGCGCCATTCAAAGCAGCGCTTTGAAAATAGTTGAAAAAGAAACAGCCGATCTTTTGAAAATTTTAATCAAAGAGGCGAATTTCCAGTCGCGGGAAGCCATTGCTTCCATTCCGGTTTTTTCCGCTTTCATCACTTTATTGGAAATGCCGCAAATGCCGGAAGCTGATATTGCCAAAGCCATGGCTTTTCAAATAAAACAGCACATTCCGCTGCCAATTTCCGAAGTTGCCATTGATTGGCTGAAAGTCGGGGATAAGGAAACGGACGAGGGGCTAAAACAGCAAATTCTCCTTATTTCCATTCCCAATGAAATCATACAAAGATACCGGAATATTTTTAAACTGGCGGGATTGAAATTAAAAGCTTTGGAAATTGAAAGTTTGAGTTTGGCGCGGGCTTTGGTCGGCAACGACCCGACGCCGACTCTGCTTGTTGATATCGGCGCTCTTTCCACCAATATCGCGGTTATTGACCAGGGATTCGTTAAATTGAACGTTTTTAGCGATATCGGCGGAGCGTCTTTGACAATGGCCATAGCCAACGGGCTGGGCATAAACATTAAGCGGGCGGAAGAGCTTAAAAAACAAAAAGGGCTCAAGGCCGGACCAGCGGAATACGAGTTATCCACATTGCCCTTGCCTTATCTTGATGCTATAATTGGAGAAACGATACGGGCAAAAAATAAATTTGAAAGAGAGCAAGACAAGAAAATCGAAAAGATTTTATTAGCCGGAGGCGGAGCCAATCTGACGGGCATTGAGGAATATTTTTCCAAACAAATGGGTCCGTCGGTTTCAATGGGAAACGCTTTGTCCGGATTAAGCCTTTCTCCGGAAACGAGAATATTGGAAAAACAGCTTGGCGCGGAATTGGCGATTGCCGCGGGGCTGGCGATAAAGGAATTATAAGTTCATAAAGTTCATAAAGTTTGTAAAGTTATAAAGCAAAAACTTTATAACATTATAACTTTAAAAACTTTTAACTATTTTGGCGGTTTCATTACAAGGGGCACAATTAAGAACCAAAGAATATCTTTCCGCGCAGACGCCGTGGAGGATTCTTATTTTAACGGTTATAATTTTTCTTTTCACGATATTGATATATTTCGGAATGCTTTTGGGATACAGGCCGTATCTTAAATCAAAAACCAGGAATCTGGAACAAAAACTTTCAACTCTGAGCCAGTCGATGGACGAGAATCAGCAAAAGCAGATAATCACTTTTTTTTCGCAAATGACGAACATTCAAAAATTGCTTTCCGAACACAAGGCTTATTCGCCGATTTTCGGATTCATAGAAAGAAACACTCTTTCAAGAGCCGCTTATTCGGATTTAAGATTCAATATCGCCGAGATGGAAATGAGAATTGAAGGAATGACTCAAAATTACGATGATTTAATCAGGGAACTTGATCTTTACAAGCAGGCGCCAGAAGTGAAAACGGTTCAGCTTGAAAATTCCAGCGCGCAGGAGGGGGGCGAGATAAGATTCGGAGTCAAATTGATTTTAGACAAGCAATTTTTCAAACAGATTCCGGCAACGGTTGAATCGGCGATTCCGGCTGAATCAACGTCAACTCCGGAACAAACACAACAATGAAATCATCAACTAAAAGAATATTAAACATATTGCTGGCGATGGTCCTTTTGGCCGCTGCGGTTTTTGTTTACACTTATATGATAAAGCCGATTTACGCGGAAATTTCCGGATTAAGAGACAAGTCGGCGACATTGAATCAAACTTTAAATAATTATGAGGGACTTAACGCGAAATTTCAGGAAATATTCGCCCAATACCAGAATCTCGGCGATTTGGAAAAACAATTGTCAATGATTTTTCCTTCAAAACTTGACGCGGCTTACGCCGTTAGCCAAATAAGCGGCATTGCCGGGAAAAACAAATTGGAGCTTATGTCTCTCAGCACTCGGCAATTGGCGATAAAGCCGGGAACAAATTCAGTAAAAGGAATCGGCACATTGAGAATGGAAATAAAATTGGCCGGCGAATACACGGATTTCCAGAATTTTATCAAAGACATGGAAAGCAATATAATGATTTCCGAATTGGTAAGTTTGCGCATTGAAAAACAAAAAGTCGGAAAGTCCAGCATATTATACACATTAACAACGGACGCCTTTTATCAGGCGGAATAATATGGCTATTTTAATAGAAGAAGAAAAAAAGAAAATAAATTGGTTCGCTTTGCTGGGCATTTTAATCGTTGTCGGAATTTTATTCGCAGCGGTTTATTATCTGTTTTTTATCAATCCTTCGTCGATTGAAATAATCGTACCGCATAGTTTGAAAAATCTTGAACAAGTTGACCAGATAAAATTCAATCCCGCGGAAATTCTTGATAATCCGGTTTTGAGAAATCTTTCTCCTAAAGCCGCGCCGATAACTCCGGAACCCGCCTTTAACTCAAACCCGTTTCAATAAAATAAAATGGAAAATAAAGTTTTACTTCAAGAGCTTGTTAAGCAGAATTTAATCAGGGAAGACGTATCAAAAAAACTTTTGCAGGAGGCGTCGCTTATAAGAAGAAACGCCGAGGATTTGATTTATGAACGCCGTCTTGTGGATGAAGAAAAAATGGCTGAAATCAAAAGCCGTCTTTTGGGCGTTCCTTACAAAAAAGTCAAAGTTGAGGAAATTGGCGAAGATATTTTGAAACTGGTTGCCGAAGATGCGGTGAGAAATTATAAAATCGTTCCCATTTCCAAAACCGGAGAAATGCTGGTTGTCGGAATGATTAATCCGGACGATTCCAACGCCCAAGACGCTTTAAAATTCATTGCCAAACAGTTGCGGATAAATCTCGGCGTTTATCTTATCGCGCCGTCCGTTTGGGAATCGGTTTTAAGGCGTTATTCTCCTTACAGAAGCGAAATTGACGCCGCCATCAAATCTTTAAAAATTGAAGGCAAGGGGTACGGCCAAGTGGTTCGTTTGGAAGAGGGCGGAGGCGGTTCCGAAGACGCGCCGATTATTAAAATTGTGGCAACGACTTTAAGGGAGGCGGTTTGGCAAAAATCTTCCGACATTCACATTGAACCGCAAAGAAACAGATTAAGAATAAGATTTAGGGTTGACGGTGAACTTCAGGAGGTTTCTTCAATGCCGGTTGAACTTCAACAGCCGATTGTTTCCCGCGTTAAAGTTTTGGCAAGTTTAAAAATAGACGAAAATCGCGTGCCGCAAGACGGACGTTTCCGCGCCGTTATTTTCGGCAGAGACATCGATTTTAGGGTAGCGACTTTTCCGACGCCGGTTGGCGAGAAAGTGGCTATTCGTGTTCTTGATCCGACAACCGGTTTGAAAGGTTTGGAAGAATTGGGATTGATTGGAAAAAATTTTCAATTGATGAAAACCGCGATTGATAAGCCGTACGGAATGATTTTAATCACCGGTCCAACCGGTTCCGGAAAAACAACAACGCTTTACGCCGTTATGCAGGCATTAAACAAAGACGATGTCAATATTGTAAGTTTGGAAGATCCGGTGGAATATTTTATGGACGGATTGAACCAGTCGCAGGTAAAGCCGGAAATCGGATATGATTTCGCTTCCGGATTAAGGCAGATTCTCCGCCAAGACCCGGATGTGATTATGGTCGGTGAAATTCGCGATAATGAAACTGCGGCTTTGGCGATTCATTCCGCCTTAACCGGACACATTGTGCTTTCAACTTTACACACCAACAACGCGGTCGGCGTTGTGCCACGGCTTATTGATATGAAAGTGGAGCCGTTTCTTTTGCCGTCGTCTTTAAATTTGATGGTTGGCCAGCGTTTGATTTCCCGCCTTTGCCAGCAATGCAAGCAGGAAGAAAACGTTTCTGCGGAAGTGGCGGATATTATAAGAAAAGAATTGGCAAAAATGCCGCATGATATGGTTGTAAACATTAAAGCGCCGTTTAAATCATATCGTTCACCCGGATGTCCCGCTTGCAAAAACAAGGGGATAAGCGGACGCATCGCGCTTTTTGAAGTTATGGAAATGACGCCGGAATTAAGGGAGATTATTTCCAGCGATCCGGACGAGCCGAAAATTCTGGAAGAATCAAAACGCCAGCAAATGATAACTTTGCGCCAGGACGGAATTTTGAAAGCATTAAACGGCTTGGTTTCAATTGAAGAGGTATTGAGAGAAACAATGGAAATGTGATAAAATAAATTTATGGACTACAAACAAAAACTAAACGAGCTTTTATTGGTTACGGCGCAGCAGGGGGCGTCGGATTTGCATTTGGCGGTCGGCCGCAAACCGACATTAAGAATAGACGGCGCTTTGCTTCCTTTGCAAAAAGAGGCGATTTTAACTCCGGAAATCGTGCAGGGGTTGATTTTCGCTTTGCTGACAGAAGAACAAAAAGAAAGATTTTTAAAAGAAAAAGAATTTGACTTCGCTTATTCTTTTGAAGACAAGGCGAGATTCAGGATAAACGTTTTTAATCAAAGAGGATTTGCGGCCGCCGCGCTCAGACTTATTCCGGCGCAAATCAAAACAATGGAAGAATTGAAATTGCCGCCGGTGATTCACGACTTCACCAGATTATCGCAAGGATTTGTTTTAATAGTGGGTCCGGCCGGCCACGGAAAATCAACCAGCTTGGCGTCGATTATTGACGAGATAAACCGTAGCCGCACCGAACATATTATCACTATTGAGGACCCGATTGAATATATTTTCGCGCAAGATAAAAGCATTATCTCGCAAAGAGAAGTAGGGATTGACGCTTTGGATTTTAATAAAGCTTTGCGTTCAGTTCTACGTCAGGACCCGGACGTCATAATGATTGGCGAAATGCGCGACGCGGAATCAATCGCCACGGCTTTGACCGCCGCGGAAACCGGCCACTTAGTTTTCTCGACTCTGCACACCAATTCCGCGGCGCAAACGATTGACAGAATTATTGACAGTTTTCCGTCCGAACAGCAGGCGCAAATCGCTTCGCAATTGGCGTCGGTTTTAGCGGGAATAGTTTCCGAACGTTTGGTGCCGGGAGTTGAGGGCGGCAGAGTTCCGGCTTGCGAAATTATGATTACCAATCCGGCAATCAGGAATCTTATCAGGGAAAAGAAGGCTTATCAGATTGATTTGGTGATTGAAACAAGCTCGCAGGAAGGAATGAGCACTCTTAATCACGCTTTGGCGAATTTAATCAAGAAAGGCGAAATTGCGCTGGAACAAGCGGAAATGTATTCGCTTAATCCGAGCGAGTTGAGGATATTAGTGGAACGCAGTTAATTTATAGTTTTAGAATTAACGTATTAACGCATTAACGAATTAAAATTCGTTAACTCATTAACTCGTTAATTTATTAAATTTATTAATCCGTTAATGAAGTATAAATACAGCGCCAGAACTAAAGACGGGGAAATGCAGGTCGGCTACGTGGAGGCGCCGACCAAAGAAATGGCGGCGAATGCCTTGTCCAGTCACGAGCTTTTTGTTTTAAGCATAGAGGGCGGAGAAGAAGCGAGTATTACCGATAAAATTCTCAGTATTTTTAAAAAGGTGAAAACCGCGGATATAATGATTTTCACCAGGCAATTCGCCACTCTTTTGGAATCGGAAGTGCCTCTCGGAGACGCTTTGCGGAATCTTCACAAGCAAACAAAAAAACCGGTTCTTAGGGAAGCTATTTTTGTCATCGCTTCAGATGTCAACGCCGGCTTGTCTCTTTCTCAGGCGATTGAAAGGCAAAGCGGCATTTTCAGCGAATTTTACTACAATACCATTCGTTCCGCCGAAGTTACCGGACGCCTTGAAGAAACAATGACTTTTTTGGCGGATTATCTTGAAAAGGAAGCCAATTGGCGCTCGAAAATCCGCAATGCCATGATATACCCGGTTTTTATTTTGGTTTTATTGGTGGCGGTTGCCATTTTGCTTTTAGTGGTGGTATTCCCCAAACTGGCGCCGGTTTTTGAAGAAATGGGCACGGATATCCCGATATTCACCAAAATATTTTTGGGCGCGGGAAATTTTATGCTTAATTGGTGGTGGCTGATTATTTTAATGGGGGGTATGGGAGTCATTATGCTGTTGGAATATCTTCAAACTAAAGAAGGTCAGGTTGTGATGAATGAATTGAAAATCAGGATTCCGGTATTTGGAGGGTTGTTCAAAAAAATTTATGTGGCGCGCTTTTCGGAATCTGTCCGCGTTCTTGTCAAAGGGGGAGTGCCGATCGCCCAGGCCATTGAAATAAGCAGCCACAATATCGGCAATATCGCTTACCGTGACGTTCTCCATGAGATTTCCGAAAATGTGAGGGCTGGAGAAATGCTTTCTTCGCTTTTATTGAAAAACGATTATTATTTTCCGGATTTGGTCGGCCAAATGGTGGCGATAGGCGAGTCAACCGGCCGCTTGGATGAAACGCTTTCCAAGGTGTCGGTTCTTTACACGCGCGAAGTGGACAATACTTTGAACAATTTATCCGAGCTTATTCAGCCGGTTTTAATCAGCGTCATCGGCATTTTTGTCGGTTTGCTGTTTGCGGCGGTTTTGGTTCCGATATATAATATAGCGCAAGGGTTTAAATTATGATTAAACGGTCGAAGAATAATATTAGAATATTTAAATATGAAAAAAAATAAAGGTTTTACATTAATCGAAATGCTTATCGTTATCGCCATTATTTCCATTTTGGCGTCCGTGTTTTTGGTCGGTTTAAGAGGTTTTCGCGCGGGAGCTTACGATTCCCGAAGATTGGCGGATATGCAAAAAGTTCAGAGCTATTTGGAAATTTATTACACGAGAAATCGCCAGTATCCGAATGTCTCAACTTGGAGCGCCTTGCAAAGCGAATTGATTAATTCCGAGTTGGGAATATCGGCGATCCCGAACGATCCGGTGCCAAATCAAACTTATTATTACGGCGTTGACAGCACTGATTTTCAGAGTTATGTTTTGGGCGCGAGATTTTCCACTCCCGACCATTCCTCGCTTAAAGAGGGGACTGAACTCGACGGAACTCAATTCGGCGTCAATTGCGACGATCCGGTATTTTGCATCAGATTCTAAATGATTAATTATTTATCCTTTTTTATTATTGGCGCGGCCATCGGCAGTTTTCTTAATGTCATTTCTTTGCGCTACAAGCCGGGCAAAAAGCTTTTCAGCGAAGATGTTATCGCCGGCCGTTCGCATTGCCCTCATTGCCGAAAAATATTGAAATGGTACGAACTTGTGCCGGTTTTCAGTTTTATAATTCAAAAAGGGAAGTGCCGGCATTGCAAACATAAATTATCGTGGCAATATCCGCTGATTGAAACTTTAAGCGGATTGATTTTTATTTTTATTCCGATTTCTCTCGGCGTGCCGATATTCGCTCCGCAGTCCATTATCTGGATTTTGATTTTTTTCATTTTTATTTTAATCAGCCTCATAGATTTCAGGCATTACATTATTCCGGACCAATTGAATTTTTCTTTGGCGATCTTGGGATTGTTTCTGATAAGCATTAAAGAAAAAACCCGGACTTTCGGAATGTTTGAGGGTTCTTTTTTGGGGCATTATTCCGGACTTTTCGGATTGCGCGACAATATTTGGATCAATCATTTTTTCGCCGCTTTGTTGGGAATGATATTTTTCGGCTTGATAATCATTTTAAGCCGCGGCCGGGCAATGGGTTGGGGAGATTTCAAATTAGTCGGCCCGTTGGGATTTATCTTCGGTTGGCCGGATATTTTAATGATTGTATTTTTGTCTTTCATAATCGGCAGCGTTTTTGTCGCTCCGTTATTGATAAAAGGGGTTAAAAAAATGAAGGATGTTGTTCCTTTCGGGCCTTTTTTAATAATCGCTTCCTCTTTGACTTTTTTCTTCGGCTATCAAATTATCAATAGCTATTTCTCGCTTTTTGGGGTATAATTTTAAAATGAAGAAAGGATTTTCATTAACCGAATTATTGGTGGTTTTTGCGGTGATTGGCATATTGTCCAGCGGGCTGGTAATTTACAATCGCGCTACGGAACGCCAAATAATAATTTTTAAGGAACAAGCCAAAATAATGAGCGCCATTCAAAAAGCGAAATCTTTGGCTTTGGCGACATTTATTCAGCAAGAAGCGCCTTGCGGATACGGCGTTCATTTTGCGGAACCGAATATAATGATTATATTCAAAGAACTTTCTCCTTCGGGCGACGCAAATTGTTCCGATGTGGACAATATTTACACTTCCAACGCTGAAAATTTTGAAGAAATTAATCTTGATAAGGTTGTGAAATTCAGCAGTCTTGAATTAAAAGATGTGGTTTTTACTCCGCCGGAACCGAAAGTTTTTATCGACGGAACGGATACCAGAAATGAAGCGTTAATAAAAATAAAAACCACCGACAATAAAGGGGAAAAAATAATCAAAGTCACAAATGCCGGACAAATTACAGCACAATAAGGGGTATCTTTTAATTGAATCCGTTGTCGCCATTACTCTTTTGGTTGTGGGTTTTTTGGGCATGTTGGCGTTGCTATCCAATTCAATAGCGTTAAACCGCGTCATCAACGACCAATTCATAGCCAATTATTTGGCGGCGGAAGGAATTGAAATCATCAAGAATCTCATTGATTCCAATGTTATACAAGGAAAGCCGTGGAATGAAAATATCAACGCCGGCGATTTTGAAGTTGATTATCAAAGTTCGCAATTGGAGCCGAATCAAGGTAGACCCATTTTATTTGACGAGAATATTAAAAAATATGGATATGGAAGCGGCAATCAAACATTCTTTAAAAGAAAAATTTCCGTTGATTTTGTGAGTCCGGAACAAGTAAAAGTTAATTCAATCGTTAATTGGTCCACTCGCAAGGGCAAATTTGAAATAAATTTGGAAGACCATTTTTTTAACTGGAAATGAAAAAAAATCTCAAATCTAAAATCTCAAATCTCAAATCTTCAGACGGCTTTACCTTAGTGGAGCTTATTATGGCAATGAGCATTTTTGTGATTTTGGTGTCAATCGCGGTTGGCGGATTTATCAACATTTTAAGGAATCAAAGACTAGCCATCGCTTTGATGTCCGTTAACGACAATATGAGTTTAAGCATGGAACAAATGGCGCGCGAAATAAGAACCGGATATAACTTTATCAAAATATCCGACGAGGAATTCCAATTTGTCAACGCAAATAACAGAATAGTTTGGTATAGGCTGAGCAAGGGCGCCATAGAAAGAGTCACGGAAAACGCGTCTTTGGAAAAGAATCCCCAAAAAATCACCGCTGACAACGTAAAAATAGTGAAATTTAACGTGGGAATTTGCGGGAGAAATCTCGACCCGAATTTAATTCTTGATTCTTGCGGCATCGGAGGAAGCGCGTATCCGCCGAGAATCACTTTAAGTTTTACCATAACCAGCGCCGAACCGGATATTGAAAGATTGAAAATTTTTACCAATATTCAAACAACAATAAGTTCAAGAATATTGATATAAAATGACGGCCAATATTCCAAAAAATATCAGAGTGAGATTCGCGCCGAGTCCAACCGGCCCTCTTCATATTGGCAGCTGCCGCACGGCTTTGTTTAATTGGCTTTTTGCCAAAAATCAGGGCGGGGAATTCATTTTGCGCATTGAAAACACCGATGTTGAGCGTTCAAAAAAAGAATATGAAGACGGCATTGTTGAGGGTATGAAATGGCTCGGTTTGGATTGGGACGAGTTTTACCGCCAATCGGAACGGCTGGATATTTACGAAAAATATCTTAAACAGCTTTTAGACGAAGAAAAAGCGTATTATTGTTTTTGTTCCAAAGAAGAACTTGAAGCCGACCGGCAAGCGATGTTAAGCCAGGGGATTGCGCCGAAATACGGCGGCCGATGCAAAAAATTTTCAAAACAAGAAAGCGAAGAAAAAATAAATAAAGGAGAATCTGCCGTTATCCGTTTTAAGATGCCGTTAAAGGAAATTGAATTTCATGATATGATACGCGGCAAGGTGAAATTCAACAGCGAGTTGATAGGGGATATAGTAATAGCGAAAAATCTGAAAGAACCGCTTTATAATTTCGGAGTCGTTGTTGACGACTATGAAATGAAAATCAGCCATATAATTCGCGGCGAAGACCATCTGGCCAATACGCCGAAACAAATCGCCATTCAGGAAGCGCTTGGATTTGAAAACGTGAAATATGCTCATTTGCCTTTAATTTTAACTCCGGACCGCCGCAAAATGTCCAAGCGTTATCTTGATGTCGCTTTGGAAGATTACCGGCAAAACGGCTATTTGGCTGAAGCGATCGTCAATTTTACGGTATTTTTGGGTTGGCATCCAGTTGATGACAGGGAAATTCTTTCGCTTGAAGATTTAATCAAGGAATTTGACATAAAAAGGGTTCAAAAAGCCGGCGCGGTTTTTAATGTGGATAAGCTGGACTGGTTGAATTCGCAATACATTAAAAAGATGGACGCTTCGGAATTGGCTTTGAAGATTAAAAATTTTATTCCCTCGCAATGGCAATCTGACGAAGAATTGCTTATTAAAGCGATTGGAGCGGAAAAAGAAAGAATGAGAACGTTGGCGGAATTCAAAGATTTGGCAGGTTTCTTTTTTGAATTGCCAAATTACGAAAAAAATCTTTTAATATGGCGCGATGCGGCTCCGGAAAAAATTATTGAAAATTTGAAAATGATCGCCATGGAACTTGAAAAAATCGATGAAATGATGTTTAATAAAAAGGACTTGGAACAAATAATTATGCCGTTGACGGAAAAATACGGCGTTGGCGACTTGCTTTGGCCATTAAGAACCGCCTTAAGCGGCAAACAGGCGTCGCCCGGACCGTTTGAGATTTTGGAAGTTTTGGGCAAAAAAGAGTCGCTTAAACGGATTGAAATCGCGATAAATAAATTGCAAAATAAATAAAAAATGAACGATTTTTCAAATTTTCTTTTAAATAATCAATTTTCCGGCAAATTAAAGGAATTGTTTAATTTAGGCTTAATATTGGCGGATAGGATATCTTTTTTATTAAAAGATGTCATTTTGTGGATATGGGATATATTCAGCAGAGTATTCGGATCTGTTTTGCAATTTACGATTGATTTGGTAAATTTGGTTTTGAGTTATATATAAGAGAGTAATCGCGAATAATATAAAAAAGCAGATTTTACGATAATCATATTCATATTATTGTCGTAAAATGTATATTGTGCGACACTTGTGACACAGATGAAGAAAGCAATCCGCATACATTTTATAGGCATAGGAGGCATTGGAGTAAGCGCGTTAGCGCGCTATTTTTTGTCTGAAGGCCATAAAATCAGCGGTTCGGACGCTTCCCGTTCGGAAATCACAGACGAATTAAAGAAAGAAGGCATAAAGATCTTAATTGGCCACAAAGCGGCTAATATCTTCAAGAGTATCGATTTAATAATTCATAGCGCCGCTGTTAATAAAAATAACCCAGAAATTGGAGGGGCTGAAAAACTTGGCATTCCCCTGCAATCTTACAGTCAGGCGCTCGGCGAATTGACGAAACAGCATAAAACAATTGCCGTGGCCGGCACTTGCGGCAAAAGCACCACCACCGCCATGCTTTCGCTTGTTTTTGCAAAAGCCGGATTAGACCCAACCGTGATAATCGGCACCAAACTTAAAGAATTTGGCGAAAAAAATTTCAGGAAGGGCAAAAGCGATTATTTAATAATAGAAGCGGACGAGCATTTCAAGTCTTTTTTGGATTACTCCCCTTTTGCGGCTATTATCACCAATATTGACCGCGATCATTTGGATTTTTATAAAAATCTCAATAATTTAAAAAAATCTTTTCTGGACTTCATCGGGAATATTTGTTCAGGCGGCGTTTTAGTTGTTAATAAAGACGATAAAAATTTATTCGGTTTAAAAAATAAAATCCAAAAAATTGCCAAGAAAAATAAATTAAAAATTATCTGGTATGGCAAAGAGGAAAAATTAAAAAATATTTTAAAAATACCGGGCAAACACAATGTTTCCAACGCAACAGCTGTTCTTGAAATGGCAAAAGCGGTCGGCGTAAAAGAAAAAGTCATTTTAAGAGCGTTAAGCGAATACCGCGGCGCCTGGCGCAGAATGGAATACCGTGGAAATCTCAAATCTCAAATCTCAAATCTCAAAATTTCGGTTTATGACGATTACGCTCATCACCCCTCCAAAATAAAAGCCGCTTTGGCGGGATTTCGCGAAAAATATCCGAAATCGCGAATTATTTGCGTTTTCCAACCGCATCAGTTACAGCGGTTAAAATATTTATTCAAGGAATTTTCCGAATCATTCAATGACGCAGATGATTTAATTTTATTGGATGTTTATAAAGTAAAAGGCCGCGATGAGTCTCCTTCTAAAATTAATTCTCAAAAACTGGCAGAAGCGATAAAGAGAAAGAAAAATTCATCAGAGGTTTTATATCTCAAATCCGCCGGCTGGCGGGAAAATAATCTCAAAAAAGAGATTGAGAATATTATTCGCAATTCGCGGCATTCGCATACATTCGCGGATTCGTATCATGTAATAGTGATGATGGGCGCCGGAGACATTTATAAATTAACCGATAAATTAATTAAATAAGTTAAAAATAAAAAAACGAGCAGTTTAACGTTAAACTGCTCGTCGTATTTGAGATTTTATTTACGCATTTTTTCCACAATCCGACTATGGGCAGGATGAAATTCCCCTTTCCTGATTAACTCTAAAACATCGGAAATTGGAAAAATTTTTACTTCTTCATCTTCATCGCTTATTTGTTTTAAGCCGTCGATACAATCTGTTTTTACGCGGAAGAAAACTTTAATATGATTCCCTTTTTCCTGTTTGGAAATCATTTTTAAGTCTTCTAAATTAACCACAATACCCGTTTCCTCTTCCAGTTCGCGCACAGCGCATTGTTCTGCGGTCTCGCCGAAATTACTTTTCCCGCCCGGCAGTTTCCAATAAATGGGCGCCGGTTTGTGCGGATCGCGAACTACAATCAGTCCAAGCGGCGTTGTAACCATTACTATCGCTGCGTATGGTATCATACCACACCTCCTTAGTATATAAAAATACCGTATAAGATAATCCCCACTACTATTAACGCTGGTAATAATGCGCTAATAATAGCCGTATATCTAAAACTTTTCATATTTCCTCCAATTTTAAGAACATTTTTATCTCAAAATGAGATATTATAATATAAGCATATTTGATTTATTTTGTCAATAGTTGCGCTTTGGCTTTTGAATTGATAAGATAAATTCGTGTATTATTCCAATTTAGAGGGTTTTAAAAAGCTTTCCGGCTATGAAATAGACGGCGTTTGGTATCCGCGCGTCACGAAAATCGTGGAAATCAAGGCTAAGCCGGCTTTATACAGATTTTACGCGGAATTGAACAATTTTGCCGAAGGCGAGTCGATAAAGGAAAAATCCGCCAGCGAAGGCACTTTAATCCACGAGGCGGCGGAGAAAATTTTTATCGGCGAATCCCCTGTCATTGACCCGTCAATCGCGCCTTCCATTGAAGCGCTTGTTAATTTTATTGAGAAAAAGAATATTCAAGTTGACCCGGAATTTGTTGAAAAGCAAGTTGTCCATTACGGAGACCGTTACGCCGGCACATTGGATGCCGTGGCTTTAATTGACGGGAAATTGGGCATCTTAGACATTAAAACATCGCAAGCCATTTATCGCGATTACAATCTTCAGACATCGGCTTACATAGCCGCTTTGCACAGCAGTTTGAATAATCTTCAGACGAGATGGATTTTAAGGATAGATCAAACCAAGATTTGCTTGAAATGCGGCGCCGTGTTGCGTTCCAAGGGCGGGCGGGATAAAATCCGCGCGCCGAAAGTGAAAAACGGCGTCAATCACGAAAAATGCGAGCATCGCTGGTCCGAGCTTCGCGGTGAAATAGAACTTAAAGAATTTCCCTATTGGCAGGAGGATTACAAGGCGTTTTTGGGAGCGAAAAAGTTATGGGAATGGGAAAATGAGTATTGGTTGAAGAAGGCGGGATATTTATAAGGAAAAATTTTATTTTCCCTCAACCCGCTTCGCTCGCCCCAGCGAGGCGAGCTCGCTTATTCCTCGGCTCGCTCCCCCGCCTGCGGCGGGGACCATGCCCGCTCGCCTGCGCAGGTTTCGGAGAAAACAAAATTTTTCCTTATAAATTTATTATTGTTATAAAAAAACAGCCCGGCAAGGTTTTTATCCTTGAACCGGGTCTTATTAAATTAATTTTACTTTTTTACAAGACGAAATGCTCTTAATTCTGGATTTGCCGTTTTCCAATCTCTTGCGTACTCAGCCCTAAGATCACTAATAAAAGGTATTATGTCTAGCGCTAAAAGATCAGTGCAGTAAATCTTGTGATTTTCGTTTGTGAACCTTATAAAACCATTTTTCATCTGATAAAATTCCATTTTTTCATTTTTTTGATCATAAATAATCATATCTCCTTCTTTCAATTTCATAAATTTTCTCCTTATATCCTTTCGTTTTTTATAAAGAACAAATATCTCTTAATGAGATGTTTATCTTAGGTTTTTAAACATCTCAAAATGAGATGTTATAATATAAGCATATTTGACTTAATTTGTCAACTAAGAGCACTTTTCAATAATAATCGGGGCGCGGGTGAATTCGCGGTTTGCCAGATAGCCTAAACCGAAACTCAAAGTGGCGACAACAATAATTAAAAACGCAATCATAATATCGCGTTGATTTTCTTTAAACCACTCCTTAAAAGAGTTTATAAAGTCCATAAAGTTTATAAAGTTATAAAGTTTTAAATATTAAGATAGTTGCTCCACTTATCGTACAGTTCCTTCGTCGCTCTTAAATCGCCAGCGTTGTATCGGGCGATTTCCAAAAATTTTTTCTCTTTGTACAATCTGCCAACGTCGTCTCCGGTGACGCCGTCTTCTTTGGGGCTTTTTATGTTAAAAAGTTTGCTCCACAAATGCAGACTCCCCTTTTTGCGCATATTACCTTGAAAAGTGAGCTGGTCCGCCAAATCAATGTGCGTACAAGTTTTTTGTTGATATAAATACCGACTTTCGGAAAGATTTTTCGTGGGTCTGATACCGTGATAAGCCGAGCGAATCATCAAAAACGGTCCGTCAAATTGCCGGCTGCTGAATCCGATAAATTCATCGTATATTTGGCTGCCCTTCCAGAAATGTTCCAACATTTCTTTTTCCGTCATTTGCTTGAAAGTGATGCCGTTTTCGCTGAATTCCTCTCCGCCAGCCGGCGGATTTTGTCCGGGCGCGCTGTAATAAACAACCCCTTGGTTTTTCGCGTAATCCAAAACGCCGATTGCCACAATTTCTCCGGTTAAAGGCGAAAAACCGAGCCCGTTTTTCAGTTCTTCCAGAGCCACTTGATAATCCTCTTCTCCAGTTGATTCCTTTTTAATCCAGCGCGTCAAAGAATCTTGCGTTGTCTCGTCCAAAGAATCAAAATCAACTCCGATTGTCTCAATATCAAAAATAAGCTTATTAGTTATTGACATACGCTTGAATTATATACTATAATTCAAGGAATTCAAAATTTATGGCGCATACTAAATCAGGAGGCTCTACTAAGTTAGGCAGGGACTCCATATCAAAAAGACTTGGAATAAAGAGGCAAGAGGGGCAGGCGGTGAAAGCCGGCGAGGTTTTGATTCGCCAAAGAGGAACCAGATATTTGCCGGGATTAAACGTTGCCCGAGCCGGAGACGATACTTTGTACGCCTTAAAAGACGGTGTGGTTAAGTTTTCCCAAAAGAAAAAGACGAAATTCGACGGTAATCATCGTTATATTACGATGATAACGGTTCAGTCTTAATTTTAACCGTTGTTTTTACTCCTTTACCGAGATTTATCTCTATTTGATGTTCGCCGATTATTTTAATCGGCTTTTCTAATTTAATTTCCAGATTATTCTCAACATATCCGCGCAAATCTGCGTTTATATCTGCGTCAATCCGCGTTTTGATGTCTTCTTTCGTAATAGAGCCAAACACTTCACCCTTTTTACCGACATTGAGCGAAAATACGAATTCGCGCTCGGATAATTCTTTTACTAAAGATTCCAGTTTTGATTTCAATTCTTTTCCTCGTTTTTCCAGCGATAATTTTTTCGCTTCCAATTCTTTTGTCGCGGAATCAGTGGCGATTTTCGCCAACCCTCGGGGAATCAGAAAATTTCTGGCGTAGCCGTCTTTAATTTCCTTAATGTCAAATTTTTTGCCGATTCCCTTTATATTTTGGAGAATAATTATTTTCATAATTGAGATTTCAAAATCTCTATCGCTTTTTCTAGTTGCGGGTCGCGGTCGGCTTTAATATCTTCTTCCGTGAGATTCACTTCATAATCCGGAATAATGCCGTTTTTCTCAATCAAGCCGCCGTTCGGCATCAGCCAATGCGCAACGGTTATTTTCACCGATGAACCATCATTTAATTTTTCAAGTTCTTGAACCGTTCCTTTGCCGTAGCTTTTTTTGCCGATTAATTTAATTCCCCTGTTGTCGCGCAAAGCGCCGGCAAGAATTTCTGAAGCCGAAGCTGAACCCTCGTTTATTAAAATCACCATCGGCATATCTTTGAAAAATCCGCTGTTATTCGCTTTAAACTCTTCTTTTTCGCCGGAGCCGAATTCTTCGGTTACAACCAATTCGCCCGGTTTCAAAAACCAACCCGCTAAATTAACGGATGCTTCCAGATAGCCGCCCGGATTATTCCTTAAATCAAGAATAATTCCTTTTGGATTTTGCATTGCTGCTTTGACGGCTGATTGGTAAAACAAGAACGGCGCGTTTTCGTAAAAATTATAAAGATGGAAATATGCGATGTCTTTTCCTTCGGTTTCGCTCAGGGCAAGCATTTCAAAATCAATGGTTGGAATTTGAATTATGTCGCGAACAATGGGAAATTCTTTCGGTTCGTTCCAGCCGTTTCTTTGAATGGTTAAAACAACGGTCGTTCCGCGCGGCCCTCTTATCAATTTAACTGCTTCGTCAACCGACATATCGATTGATACTTTGTCGTCTATTTTTAATATTTTATCCAGCGCTTTTAAGCCCGCTCTTTCCGCCGGAGTGTCTTTCAGCGGCGAAATTACAACCAGTTGGTCGTTGCGTCGGCCGATTTCCATTCCCACGCCGGAAAATTCGCCGCTGATTTCCTCATTGAATTTTTTAGCGTCCGACGGCGGCATAAAGACCGTGTTCGGGTCTTCCAAAGAATCAAACAAGCCGGAAATAGCGCCATAAACAAGTTTTTGATTGTCAACTTTTCCGGTGTCAACGTATTTTTCTTTCAAAATTTTCCACGCCTGCCAGAAGATATTAAAATCAACGGCTTCGGGTTTGCCTTCTTCAATATTGGCGACTCCGCGGAAAATAACGGTTTGGGGATTTTCAACGCCTTTGTTGTATCCCAAATAAAAGGCTTCTGCGGCTATTACGGCGACGATTGCCAACATAATTATCGCGCGAAACCATTTATTTTTAATGACTGTTTTGATAAATTTTTTCATTTTAAGCATTTTGATATTTTACACGAAAAAATTGAAAATACAAGACAAAAGTTATTATTGCCAGATAATAAATTATTGCGCTTAAAATTCCCATATTGTTGCCGATTGGCAGAGAAATTCCGGAAAATATGTCAATGATTTTCAATTCATAAGCAAGAAATAAACTCACAAACCAGCCGTAAACCGCTGCCAGCGGCAAAGCGATGAATTCCAACGCCGCTAACGCGAATCCCATAATCATTATAATGGGAATCGCTTCCAGCACTAAAATATTTGCCGGCAGAGACAATAAGGAAAAATTGCCGAAATTCGCCAGAAGCAAAGGTATAACTGCCAATTGCGCCGAAGTTGTTGTCAGAAAATTTTCCCGCCAATTCAAAAAACCGCCTCCTTCTTTCATTTTGAAAAATTTTCTGATTGCCGGTGAAAGATAAACAATGCCGAGCAGCGCCATAAACGACAGTTGAAATCCCAAATCAAAGCGCAGGATTTTCGGATTGTATAAAATCATTATGAAAGCCGCGGCAATAATGGCGTTGCGCATGCTGTGGACGCGGCCTATTTGTTTTGCCAATAAAATTATTCCGCCCATTACTGCGGCGCGGACCACCGACGCTTCAGCGCCGGTCATTAAGACAAAAAATGTAATTATTATAAGCGTGAACCAAAAAACCGATTTTCGGCGGCTGAAAAACTCCAAAAAAGACGAAATGGCGATAACGATAATCGTAATGTTTTGCCCCGATAAAGCTACTAAATGAGTTGTGCCACTTTTCGCCATTTTATCTTTCAGTTCTTGGGAAAATTCCGCGCGTTCACCCAATGTGATTCCGGACAAAAAGGCCGCTTTTTCCGCTTTTAATGTTTTATGAAAAACGGCGATAATATTTTCTTTTAACTTGAAAAGTTTTGATTTTAAATACGAACCTTGATTTTCAATAAGCAGTTCTGTTTTTGGAAAATTTATCGTTCCAAATATATTGTCTTTGCTGAGATAATCCGCGTATCCTTGCGGTTCGGGTTTTTTAATTACCCCTTCGAATTTTATTAAATCTCCATAATTGAAACTCGGGTATTGTCTAACGGTGGCGGTAATTTTTCCGGAATAAGGCGGTTGAAGCGCGATGGTTAATTTTTGCGCATTTCCTTTTTGCGGATAGCTAACCACAATTCCGTCAAATGTTGTTTTCTCGTTGAATGAAATATTGGTTTTTTGTTCTTGAATTGCGCCGTATAAATTGCAATAAAAAAATCCGGCCAAAATAAAAAATGACAAAGCCGCAAACCATTTTAAACGATAAATTAAAAATATGGCTGATATTAAAAAAACCGATAAAACGGCTATTGCCGGAATTAATTGAAAACTGGCAATAAAAACACCAATAAGAAAAAAGGAGACGGAATAAAAGAAAATATCGTAAAGGCGCATTTTAATATTTCGGCTGGATTTCTTTGATTTTTAATTTAAAATTAACTAATCGCGCCAGGGCGTATAATAACGACGAGAGACGGTTTAAATAAGCCAAAGATTCGTCGTTGGGTTGTGTTTTTTCGCTTTCAAAATACGCGATTGCTCGTCTTTCCGCGCGTCGCGCCACAGCGCGTGTATAATCAAAATACGCCGCTAGTTCATTGCCGCCCGGAAGGAAAAAACTTTTAATCGGCGGCAATTGTTTTTCAATATCGTCGATTATTTTTTCAATTTCATCTATTTTATCTTGGGTGATTTTTTTATCGGCGCCAGCGATTTTCGCTTGAATAATAAAAAGATTATTTTGAACTTGTTCGATAATTTTAAGTTCAAAATCAGCCGCTTTTGTTTTACAAATCCCCAATAAGGAATTAAGTTCGTCCAGTGAACCCAAAGATTCCGTCAAAGCGGAATTTTTGGAAAATCTTTGTTTGCAGCCGAATGCGCTTGTATCCCCTTTGTCGCCTTTACGAGTGTATAAAGCCATTAAGCAAATTTTATCAAATTATCACCCCGCCGCCAAGCATTTCGCCTTTTTTGTCGTAGAATACGGCGGATTGGCCGGGAGCTATAAATTTAACAGGCGCGTCAAATTCAATTTTCAATTTTGAATTCTGAATTTTCAATTTCGCCGAAACTAATGGTTGGCGATAACGCACTCGCGCGTAAATTGTTATTCGCTTATTCGCGCGAATTAGAGAATAACAATTTGGATTTATAAAATTTACACCTGTCAATTGGATTTCTTTTCTGTATAACGCCGGACTATCTTCTCCTTCGGCAACCACAATAATATTTTTCTTTATATTTTTTTCAACCACATAATATGGCTTTTTGGAGCCGCCGATGCCCAATCCGTGCCGCTGGCCGATGGTGTAAAAATGCGCGCCTTTGTGTTTGCCTATTTTTTTGCCGAAAATATCCAAAACATTCCCCCTTTTTTCGGGAATGTATTTTTTTAAAAAATCATCAAGCGAAACTTTTCCCAAAAAACAAATTCCCTGTGAATCCTTTTTTTCGGCTGTCGCCAATCCGGCTTTTTTGGCGATTTTTCGCACTTCGTTTTTCAAATAACCGCCAATCGGGAAAAGACAATGCTTTAATTGTTTCTGCGTCAAAGTCCAAAGGAAATACGATTGATCTTTATTTGTGTCTTTGGCTTGCCAAAGACTAAATTTTGAATTTTGAATTTTGAATTTTGAATTTGTTTGGGATTTGGGATTTCGAATTTGGGATTTTTGCAAGCGGACATAATGACCGCTTGCGATGTAATCCGCTCCCATTTTCAACGCTTTATTCAGAAATAAGCCGAACTTAATTTCGCGATTACACATCACATCCGGGTTCGGCGTAATCCCCTTCTTATATCCTTTTACCATATATTCCACCACTTTCTTTTTGTATTCTTCTTCAAAATCCCAAACGTAAAAAGGAATTTTCAATTTTTCAGCCACGCGGCGAGCGTCTTCGGCGTCGCGCTCGCTGCATCCGTCTAAATTATAACAGCGCATAAAAACACCGACTACTTTATAGCCTTGTTTTTTTAATAATAAAGCGGCGACGCTGGAATCAACGCCGCCCGACATTGCCACAAATACAGTTTTCTTATTATTTTTCTTCATTAAGCTGTTTTATAACATTTTTTAAGTCATCTGGCAATTCGGCTTCTATTTTTATTCGCTCACCGTTTTTTGAACTGAATTCCAATGATTCGGCGTGAAGAAATTGGCGCTTTAATCCCAATGGATTGTCTTTTGGCCCGTAAAGCGAATCACCGATAATCGGATGGCCGATTGAAGCCAAATGCACTCTGATTTGATGAGTTCTGCCGGTTCTTGGTGACGCTTCCACTAAAGAAAAGTTTTTTAAATATTTTAAAACTTTATATTCGGTAATCGCGACTTTTTCATCTTTGCCTTTATGAATCGTTCTTTTAACGCTTCCCGATTTTATCATAATCGGCTTTTCTATAACGCTACTTTTCGGTTTTATTTCTCCGTACGCCAAAGCCAAATATTTCTTTTTTATTTTATGTTCTTGAAAAAGTTTTTTGGCATAATTGAAAAAAATTTGATTGCGGCAAATTAAAATCACGCCGGAAGTGTCTTTATCTAAGCGGTGCACTATTCCCGGTCTGATTTGCGGTTCATCCCCCACTTTTTTTATTTCCGGATATTTTTTAAGAAGCCAATCCGTCAAAGCCGGCTCCGACGAATTTTTTACAGGATGAACCAATAACCCGGCCGGTTTGTTAATTGCCGCAAAATCTGGAGTCTCGTAAATTACTTCGATTTTCATTGGTGCGCGATAGAAGGATTGAACTTCTGACCTCTTCAATGTCAATGAAGCGCTCTACCACTGAGCTAATCGCGCATATTATTTTTACGATTAATATTATTTATTATTTTTTTATTTTTGTCCGCCTTCGGCGGATGAACGCTCTTCCTGGGTGGCTTTTATTGTCTGTAAGCCGCCCGTTGGCCTGATATAAATTTTACTTCGTAAAATTTATGTGGCCAACCCACTTCGCTAATCGCGCAATTTGTGCGAGTGGAAGGAATCGGACCTTCGACCTCCATATTATCAGTATGGCGTTCTACCACTGAACTACACTCGCCTATTAAAATCTATTTCATTATCCCTATTTTTTTTAATCCGTCAAAGTTTATTTTAGGAATTCCATTTTCTTTAATCGTTCCTTCTCCGAGCGCTCCGCCGGCTTTTATCACTAAAAATCTAATGGCGTAAAAAATAAATCCGATTACGGCAATCAATAAAATCAAGCCGGAGACAACGAACATAATTTCTTTCTTTTTATTTTTAAAAGTAAAAAACTTTTCCATTGAATAGCATTTTAAATTTCTTGTCCCGTTCGCTAATATCAACATTTTCCAATTTAACAACGTACTGGCTGTTTTCAACCGATCTCAAAAAAGCGATTAATCCGTTCAATTCCCCTTCCGCGCTGGCTGTCAAGCCGAGCGATTTCAAATCGCCCGACGATTTGGCGTCTTCGCCGGAAAAACTTGATGTAAGACTTATTTTATTTTGTCCCGCCGCGATATCCAATTCTTTTGAGAAATTTATTAGCTGATCCTTTGTCGGCAAAAGATTTTCAATTCCGAAAACATACGGCTGAACTTTATTGATTTCGCCGCGCATGGTTGACAGAGAATTAATTATTTTTGAGCGCAAACTTATTTCATTCCGGACTTCCTTTATTTGCTCGGATTTTTTTGAAATGTCAATTCCGACAAAAACCAAACCGCCAGCCAAGATTAAAATCGCCAAAATTCCCAATCCCGCTGTTAAAATCAACTGCTTTCTCATATAATTATAATAATGAAGAAAAGTTATAAAATCAACAGTATAAAAATAACAGATTCAAATTACCCTTCTTTGCTTAAAGAGATTCCGGACGCGCCGGAAAAGCTTTATATTATCGGCGAATTGCCGCCGGATTCTCCGATTGGCGGACCGCATATCGCCATTGTGGGCACAAGAAAAGCCGGTGCGACAGGCCGCAGATTTGCCAGAGAGTTGGCGAAAAAACTTGTTGAATCGGGCGCCGTTATTGTGAGCGGTTTGGCCATGGGAATTGACACCGCGGCCCACGAAGGCGCGGTTTTGGCCGGCGGCAAAACAATCGCAGTTTTGGCGAATGGACTGGACACAATTTATCCGGCGCAAAATGAAAATTTGGCCGAGAAAATTCTTGAATTTAACGGAGCAATTATTTCCGAATATGAACCGGGGACGCCGTCTTTCCAAAATCAATTTCTTGAACGCAACCGCATTGTAAGCGGTTTAAGCATTGCCACAATCGTCATTGAGGCGCCCGAACATTCCGGTTCTTTGGTTACCGCGCGTTTGGCGGCTGAACAAGGCCGCGATGTTTTTGTTATTCCGGGCTCTATTGATAATCCTAATTATCGCGGTTCACATAAGCTTATTAGGGACGGCGCGGTATTGGTCGCTTCTATTGAAGATACTATGGAAGAATTGGGTGATAAAATTCCAAATTATAAATCACAAATTACAAATAAATCACAAATACAAAATTACAAAAAACAAATTAAAGATGAAAATCAATTGATAATTTATAAAGCGCTTCAAGAAGCCGGCGGACCACTTACTATTGACGAAATTGTCAAAATAACTAAACTTGAACCCCAAATCGCCAATCAAGCCGTTGCTTTTTTAATTATCGCTGAGATAATAAAAGAAGCGGATGGAAAATATAGTTTATAAAAAATGAATTTAATAATTGTAGAGTCCCCGACAAAGACAAAAACAATTTCAAAATATCTCAAAGGAAATTATATTGTCCGCGCCAGTGTGGGGCATATTCGCGATTTGCCGAAAAGCAACAAAAAAGCTATAGACATTCCGGCCGGTTTTGTTCCGCATTATGAAACCATTCCGGGCAAAGAAAAAATCATTAAAGAAATAAGCAACGACGCCAAAAAAGCGAAAAAAGTCATTCTAGCCACAGATCCTGACCGCGAAGGAGAAGCAATCGCCTTTCATTTGACTCAAGCGCTTAATTTGGATGAAAACAAAACCCAACGCATTGTTTTCAATGAAATCACCCAATCTGCCGTTGAAGAAGCTATAAAACATCCGCGCGCCATTGATATGGATTTAGTCAGGGCTCAAGAAGCGCGCAGGGTTTTAGACAGATTGGTTGGTTACGATTTAAGCGGTTTGATTTGGAAAAAAGTGCGCTACGGCTTGTCGGCCGGCCGCGTTCAATCCCCCGCTTTACGCATAATAATGGAACGGGAGCGCGAAATCCGCGCTTTTATTCCGGAAGATTATTGGATAATCAGCGGAGAATTCAAAACCGAACACGGCAATAAAATTATTTTAACTTGCGATGAACAGCCGAAAAACGAAAAAGAAACCAGCCGCATTATTGAAACAGCGAAAAAAAATAAAAATAACTGGCAAATCGTAAATATAAGTCAAACCGAAGCCAAGCGTTCGCCGCGTCCGCCCTTTATCACTTCCACTTTGCAGCAGACTGCCAGTTCGCGGCTCGGTTATTCCCCTTCCCGCACAATGTCCATTGCCCAGAAACTTTACGAACAAGGGCTTATCACTTATATGAGGACGGACAGCGTGAATCTAAGTAAAGAAGTTTTGCCGCAGATTTACGGAACAATAGAAAAGCAATTTGGAAAAGATTATCTTCAGCCGAGAATTTATACATCCAAAAGCAAAACCGCCCAGGAAGCGCACGAAGCCATTCGGCCGTCCAATGCCGGATTAAAAACAGCGGGGGCTAACGATGAACAGAAAAAACTTTATCAACTTATCTGGCAAAGAACAATCGCTTCACAAATGGTTGACGCGAAAATTTTACGGACGAAAATTTCCGCGAATATTTTGTCAGGAGGAATTCCGAATTTTTCCGTTAACGGCAGTATTATGCTGTTCCCCGGCTGGTTGGCGGCTGATCCCGCGGCGCGCGGCGAAGATGTTGAATTGCCGAAATTAAATCAAGGCGAGAATTTGAAATTATTGGATATTTCAAGCGAAGGCAAGCAAACCGAACCGCCTTCAAGATACACTGATGCCGGCCTAATTAAAGAACTTGAAAAACGCGAAATCGGCAGGCCGAGCACTTACGCGTCAATCATTAAGACAATCGTTGACCGCGGTTATGTTGAAAAAGAAGGAAAAACTTTGAAGCCGACCGATACCGGAGACGTTGTAAGCACTTTTTTGGAAAACAATTTCGCTAAATATATTAGCGATTCTTTTACCGCGGAGATGGAAAACAAACTTGATGAAATAGCGGAGGGAAAAAGAAAATACGAAAAAATGCTTGGCGATTTTTACAAGCCGTTTTTGAAAGAAGTAAAAGCTAAGGAAAAAACGGCGGAAAAAATTACCAATCTCGGCGAAGCGGATAAAAAACATAAATGCCCTGTTTGTAACGGGCCAATGGTGATAAAACTTTCCCGAACCGGCAAGTTTTTAAGCTGCGCTAAATTTCCCGAATGTTCCGGCGCGCGTAAAATAGACGGTTCAATAATGGAAGGTCCGAAAGAAACCGGTGAAATTTGTCCGCAATGTGGAGGTAAGTTAATTGAACGCGAAGGCAGGTTTGGGAAATTCGTGGCTTGCTCTAATTATCCGAAGTGTAAATTTATTAAAACCAGTGCTGAAGAAGAAAATCGCCGCAAAACCGGTGTGAAATGCCCAAGTTGCGGGAAAGGCGAGATTACGGAACGCCGCGGCAGATTCGGCTTATTTTATTCCTGTTCCAATTATCCCAACTGTAAATTCATCATGAAATCCCGCCCAACGGACAATATCTGCAAACTCTGCGGTTCCCTAATGATGGAGGGGACAAAAACAATTCCGGAAAGGTGTAGTAATGTAAAATGTCCGAATAATAGGCCAGATAAGAAAAAATAAAAAATACCGGCGAGATCTAGATGATCTGCCGGTATCTATTATAGTTTAACCCTCTCCGACTAATCCGTCGTCGGTAATATTTAATGCATCTTCCGTACCATCAATAACAGGGGCACATTCTTTACAGATTTTTATCCATTTTGCGGCCCATAAAACTTCTTCACGGTAATTGAGGCCTTCCATTCTTGTTCCTTTGAGGATTTTTATGTTTGAAATTTCTTTTTCTATTTTTTCCAAATCCCCATTGTATTTTTCGAATAATTTCTCTGCCGTAGCGTGCGCTCCGGCAACTGTGCTTTGCGCATCAACCATGTCAAGTTCCGGACGTATAGTCGGTTTCTGCTTTATGGCTAATTTCTGCATAACATTTCCTCCTTATTTTTGGTCGGGGTGGCCGTTCGCAGGGCGGCTTCTCCTGTTCTTAACAGGCAAGAACCTCGGCTTGTCCTACCCACACCCGTTTTTTTATGATTTCGGAGTGAAAGAATTCAACGCCCCACACCCGCCTTTTTCCTTGGGACATATTTCTTTCGCCATCGGCCCGCCGTTTTCCAATATATATCCGCAGTTTACGCAGATATAATCTATCCTCGGGGTAAGACCTTTAAGATTTGGACTTGTCATATACATAAACACCTCCATATAAATTTATTGAAAACATCTGATTATATGTTAAACTATAACCACTATGGATGTCAAGGATTTAATTAGGGATTATTTTAATGATGATGAAAAGCGGCTTATCAGGCGCGCTTTTGATTTTGCCAAAAAACAGCACCAAGGGCAGAAAAGAAAATCCGGCGAGCCGTATTTTACCCATTGTTTTCAAACCGCGCTAAAACTTGCCGAATGGCAAATGGACGCTACGACAATCTCCGCCGGTTTGCTTCACGATGTTATTGAAGATACGAAAATCCCGCTGGAAAATTTTAAAAAAGAATTTGGCGAAGAAATCGCTTTTCTTGTTGACGGCGTCACGAAAATCGGACGTGTGAAATATCGCCAGCAAAATGGTGAAGTGACCGCCATACAATCGGAAAATATCCGCAAGATGATTTTGGCGTTGAGCCAGGATTTACGCGTCATATTCATCAAACTCGCCGACCGATTGCATAATATGAAAACGCTCGGCGCTCTGCCTCCGCAAAAACAAAAAAGGATCGCCTTGGAAACCGCGGAAATTTACTCGCCTATCGCCTATCGCTTGGGAATGGCGAATTTGGCCGGCGAATTGGAAGATTTAGCCTTCCCCTTTCTTCATCAAAAAGAATATAAATGGCTTTCGGAAAACATTAAAGAAAAATTTGAAGAGCGCCAGAAATATTCGGAAAAAGTGAAAATTGAAGTTGAAAAAGCGCTGAAAGAGCACAAAATAGAGCCGATAAAAATAGATTTCCGCGCCAAAAGATACAGCAGTTTGTATAAAAAATTGTTCCGGACCAGTATGAATCTGGAACAGATTTACGATTTAGTGGCGTTGAGAATAATTGTGAAAACAGTTGAAGAATGCTACGCGGTTTTGGGCATTATTCATCAACTTTGGCCGCCTATGCCCGGCAGAATAAAAGATTATATTGCCATGCCGAAGCCGAACGGCTATCGCAGTTTGCACACCACGGTTTTCTGCGTTGACAACAAGCCGACCGAATTTCAAATCAGGACTGCGGAAATGCATGAGGAAGCGGAAAACGGCATCGCGGCTTATTGGGCTTATTCCCAGGCAAAAAGCGGCAAAGATTATCAAAAAAAGAAAGCGATTTTCGCGGAGAAAAAGGAATTGGCGTGGATTAACCAATTAAAAGAATGGCAGGGAGAAACCGCTGGTTCCGAAGAATTTCTGCAATCATTGAAAATAGATTTTTTAAAAGACAGGATTTTCGCCATTACTCCCAAGGGCGAGGTTGTTGATTTGCCGGCTGGTTCCACTCCGGTGGATTTCGCTTATATGATTCATACGGACATAGGCAACCAATGCGTCGGCGTGAGGATTAACGGTAAAATAATGCCGCTTGATTATCAACTGCAATCCGGAGATTTGGTGGAAATTCTGGTGCAAAAAAGCAAAAAACCGTCGCAATCCTGGCTTGAATTCGCCAAAACTTCCATTGCCAAAAAAAGAATCAAGGCGGCGCTCAGAGGTTTGCCGAGCATTATGCGCGGAAAATCCGATATATTTGAATTCAAAATAATCGCCGAAGACAGAGTTGGGTTGATTAAGGATGTTTCATCGGTGTTTTCCCGGAGCCATATTAACATTCAAAATCTCAATACCGCCGATATGGCGGAACAATCGGTAGTCAGGGCGCGCTGCGAAATAAACGAGGAAAAAACCGCCAAGTTATTGGTCTTGAAATTGAAAAAAATAAAAGGAGTAAGGGAAATAAGTTTTAGGAGGGCTTAGGTTTTTAATAGCGCCCCCCTCTAAAACTTTTCTCGCTCACGACGCTCAGGTTAAATAAATCAAATCACTCCAATCGCCCCGCACCTTTTCTTTTAATGATTTTTCTTTAATTTTACACTTAAGACGAAAGTCGGCTTCGCCTTTTAACTTTTTTTATACTGTAAATCATGGCTGGAAAAGGTGCGGGGCTTCAATCCGCTCATTGATTTATAATTAACCTTGCGCGATGTTCGCTATGAAAAGTTTTGGAGGAGGGGTGTAAATAAAACTGAAAAATTTTTCCGTAGTGAGTATCGCGGAAGAGCGTCTAAAAATCTGTTCATTTATAGCGTAGCGAGCCAGGCCCCCGAGCGAAGGCGAATTGGGTGGCGAGCAGCGTAATAAATGAACAAGATTTTTACGCTCTGGAGCGCCTACGAACGAGGAAAGATTTTTCAGTTTTGATAGCTTATTTAGGATTCAGTTTTTCAATAATCCCTCTGATTTCTTCGGGTGAGAAGAATGAAATGATAATTTTCCCCTTTTCTCCTTCTCCGCCGGCCGGCGGATCTATTTTCACCGGAGCGCCGAGAAGTTCCATCAACTGTTCCTGTAAGGCGCCGAGTTCCGGGTCTGTTGTTGGAATTTTCGCGTCTGCCGGCTGGCGGATGGTTTTTTCTTCCGTTGGTTTTGTTTCGCGCCTGATTTTATTTTTTAATTCCCTGACGCTTAAATTATTCGCCAAAAGGTCGTAAAAAGCCGCCATCTGCTGGCTTAAGTCGTTAATGGTCAAAAGCAACCTCCCTTGGCTGTCGTTTATTTTTCCTTCCGCGAGCGCGTCTTGGATTTCCGTGGGCAGATTCAAAAGTCGTATCGTGTTGGCGATTGTTTCACGGCTCTTGCCGAGCTTGGCGGCAATTTCCCTTTGAGTCAAACCAAAATGGTCTTGTAATTTGGCGTAAGCTCTGGCGGTTTCAATGGAATTAAGATTGGCGCGCTGGATATTTTCCACAATCGCCATTTCCATTTGCGGAGCGCCCGGAGCGATTCTTTTAATAATCGCCGGAATCCGCTCAAGTCCCGCCAATTTTGAAGCCATCAATCGGCGTTCTCCGGCGATAAGCTGATATTCAATTTGCGTGCCGTTTTCAACTTCGTGTTCTATTTTCGTAACAACTATAGGTTGAATAATTCCGAATTCGCGGATTGACGCCGCCAGTTCTTTAAGCGATTCTTCGTCAAAAGTTTTTCGCGGCTGGAAAGGATTGGGTTTTATTTTTTCTATTTCAATATGAAAAATCGCGTCTTTGTGGAAAGAAGATTTTTCTTCCACTGATTGCGGTTTAACTGCTTGCGGCTGTTCTTGCAGTTGCGTTTGCTGCGGCTGGACTTGCGGTTGAGAAACTTGCGCTTGTTGAATTTGCGGCGCGAATTCGTGATAATGTTCTGTATCCGTCAAAGGCAGCATAAACGGCGCTTCTTCCTGCGGCTGTTGAGATTGTTGGGGTTGTTGAATATTTTGTTCGTCCATCTCTTGATTTTAACTAAAAAAATAATTATTATCAATAAGTAAATTATTAAATTTTGCCCGGGTGGCGGAATGGCAGACGCGCGCGACTCAAAATCGCGTGCCGTAAGGCATGGGAGTTCGACTCTCCCCCTGGGCACCGACTCATATAACCGCTCCCATAGCTTAGTGGTAAATCCGCCAGCTGGCGGACTTTTAAGCAATTAATTAATATATTATGGAAAAATTTTTTGTCTATGCTATTTACAATAAAGAAAAGAATAAAATTTATATTGGACATACAATTAATTTAGAAAATAGATTAAAAAGACATAATGGGTTATTGAAAAATAAAAATAAATCATTTACAAGTAAAAATAGCGGCGTATGGGAAATAATTTATAATGAGAATTTAAATGCAAGAAAAGAAGCGATTCTAAGAGAAAAACAATTAAAAAGCGCTAAGGGTAGAGAATTTGTAAAAAGTTTGATAAGAATATAGAATATAAAATATTGGGTAAAAAATATAAATACGCTCCCATAGCTTAGTGGTAAAGCAGTTGCCTTTTAAGCAATTGATCAAGGTTCGATTCCTTGTGGGAGCACATTTGGCTTTTTTAAATCCATAGCTTAGTGGTAAATCCGCCGGCTGGCGGACTTTTAAGCAATTGATCAAGGTTCGATTCCTTGTGGGAGCAAATTAAATAAAAATACCCGATATTGTCGGGTATTTTTATTTAATCCATTTCTTTTTTTAAATCCTCCAATATTTTTTTCGCTTTCGCATTCGGTTTTTTCGGGGTTTTGATTTTCAGTTCAACAACCAGATTACCGCGGCCGTGCGAGCCGAAAATCGGCATCCCCTGTTTTGAAATTATCAAATCTCCTTTCAAATCAAAATTTTCCGGAATTTCAATCTGGATTTTATTGCCGTCAATCGTTGGCGCTTCAATTTTTTCTCCCAATAAAATATCAACCAGCTTCACTTCTTTTTTAACAAACAAATCATTTCCGCGCCTGTTGAAAATATGATGCGGCTTTATTTTGATTCGAACATAAAGGTCGCCGGTTCCCGCCCCTTTTTCTCCGGCTTCGCCCGCGCCTTGAACTTTTATTAATTGTCCGTCCATTATGCCCGCCAAAATTTCAATTTTTACATTGCGTTCGCCGGAAATTCTTCCGGCGCCGCGGCAATTATGGCAAACTTTTTTCGGAATCTGTCCGCTGCCTTGGCATTCTTTGCATTGTTTGATTTGGGTAAAATTGCCGAAAAAGGTGCTTCTCGCTTCTTTAATCTCTCCCCTGCCTCCGCAAACAGCGCATTTTTCCAATCCTTCTTTAATATCATAGCCTTTGCTTTCGCATTTTTCGCAAGAAACGGAAATGCCGTATTTTAATTCTTTTTTCGCGCCGTAAAAAGCTTCTTCAAGCGTTATTTCCTGGATAATTTCAACATCCGCTCCGCGATGGTAAGTGCGGCGTTTTTGTCTTACGCCCATTCCTTCGAAAAACGCGTTGAAAATATCGCCCAAGTCGGCCATATCGCCGAAAGCCGAAGGGTCCCAGCCCGAGGCTGGTCCGCCTTGGGCGGAAAAATCAAATCCGAATCCAAACGGACCGTTTCCATCGGAAGCGAATCCGCTTTGGCCGTCAAAAACCCTGCCGTATTTGTCATATTGCTCCCGCTTGTTTTTATCCGACAAAACCGCGTACGCCTCGGCGATTTCCTTGAATTTTTTTTCATCGCCGCTTTTTTTGTCCGGATGATATTGATGCGCTAATTTTCGGAAAGCTTTTTTAATTTCGTCTTCCGACGCGCCTTTGTTTATGCCGAGAATTTTATAGTAATCCAACGCAGTTCATAAAGTTATAAAGTTATAAAGTTATAAAGTAAAATTTAGAAAACTTTATAACTTTAAAAACATTATAAACTTTCTACTTTAATATAATTATCTCCTTGCTTCTTCCTTCAAGCTCCACATTGGCGAAACCGAACGCCAAAAGAAGTTCGTAGATTATGAACGCCAAAAAAGAAATTATCAAGCGAACCGGCATCGCCAAAATTTCCAAAGTCATAAAAATAGTCAATACGATGCCGATTAAAATTATTGATTTGATATTTTCCGGAAAAGAATTGAATTTGTATTTCGCCGCCTCGTAAAGCGCTTCGCTGATTTTAAGATTTCCGCTTACGGGCGCGCCGATGAAATCAACGGCTTTCGCTTCAATTTCTCCGGCCGCTTGTTTGACCATTAAATTTTTGACGGCTTTCGGCAAAATGCTTAATTCCGGAGTCTGTTCAATCTGTTTTTTCGCCAGACTTTCGGCGAATTCTTTGAATGTGAGCGATAAATCCAATTCAGGATAAAATTTTTGCGCCACTAAAACCGAAGGCGACAAGATTTTATTAAAATTAGACTCGGAAATGAAAAAATCTTTTTTCTCCGCGGAATCGGCGTAAATGTAAACAACGCTTATAAATAAGAAAATGGCCGCCACGGCCTTCGGCAAAACCGTTTTGCTTATTTTCCAAAAGCTCACTTTAAGCGAATTTTTAAGTTCCCTGATTCCGTTAAGATTAGCCGCGATCAACGCCAAAAAAACAAAAGCGATTCCGATTAATATCGCGGTATTGGAAACATTGTCGTAAAAAGCCGCCAACAATCCCGCGCAACTCAAAAAAATCGCCAAAACGCTGATTTTAAAGCTTTTAATGAAAAGCGTTTGCAAAAGAAAAATTATCAGGAAAATAGTTACGGATAATCCGGAAAATAAAAGAAAATTTCCTTCGTTGCCTTGAAAAAATAATTTAAAAAAATAACCGAAAGCGGAAAGCGAGGCAATGCTTAAAACCGCCAAAACGGCGATTTTAAGCATTGACCTGTCGGTATCAACCGAATTCGCAATTGTATTACTGCTGCTGTTGTTGTCCTGAGTCATCTTGTTTTGGTTGATTATACATCGCCGCGCCGATTTTTTGAAGCTCCGCGGAAAGTTCGGCTGTTTTTGATTTAATCGCTTCCATATCTTGTCCGTCTTTGACTGATTTTAATTCCGTTATTTTAGCGTTCACCGCGTCTTTAACTTCTTGTGAAACTTTATCGCCGGCTTCGGTAACCGCTTTTTCAGCGGCGTAAACCGCCTGCTCCGCGATATTTTTCGCTTCAATTAATTCTTTCTTTTTCCTGTCTTCCTCGGCGTGCGCCGCGGCTTCTTGTTTCAATTTTTCTATTTCGTCTTTGGAAAGCTGGGTTGACGCTTCAATGCGCACGGTTTGAGTTTTGTTTGTGGCTTTGTCTTTCGCCGAAACGCTCAAAATTCCGTTGGCGTCAATGTCAAAAACGACTTCCACTTGCGGGATGCCGCGGGGAGACGGCGGAATGCCGTCCAAAATAAATCTGCCCAGTGTTTTATTGTCAGTCGCCATCGCGCGCTCTCCTTGTAAAATATGGATTTCAACGGATGTCTGATTATCCGCCGCGGTTGAAAAAACTTGCGATTTGGAAGTCGGAACAGTCGTATTTTTTTCAATCAACGGAGTGAATACTCCGCCGAGAGTTTCAATTCCGAGTGAAAGCGGAGTAACGTCAAGCAAGAGAATGTCTTTAACGTCGCCCTGGAAAATTCCGGCTTGCACTGCGGCTCCAGATGCCACAACTTCATCGGGATTGATTCCTTTATGCGGTTCTTTGTTGAAAAGTTTTTTAACCGCTTCCTGAATTGCCGGCATTCTGGTTTGTCCACCGACAAGAACAATTTCATTAATGTCGGAAATTTTAAATCCCGCGTCTTCTATGGCTTTTTTGGTCAAATCAATTGAATGATTAATGTCTTCGGCCACCAATTCTTCCAACTTGGCGCGCGTCATTTTTATAACGAAATGTTTCGGTCCGGACGCGTCGGAAGTGATGTACGGCAGATTGATTTCCGTTTCAAAAGCAGTTGAAAGTTCGTGTTTGGCGCGTTCCGCCGCTTCTTTCAATCTTTGCAGCGCCAATGGATCTTTGGAAATATCAATGCCTTCCTGTTTCTTGTATTCTTCAACCAAAAATTGGATTATCTTCTTGTCAAAATCGTCTCCGCCAAGATGAGTGTCGCCGCCCGTGCCTTTCACTTCAACCACATCGTCGCCGACTTCCAAAATGGAAATGTCAAAAGTTCCGCCGCCAAAATCGTAAACAACGATTTTTTCGTTTTTCTGGCGGTTTAAGCCGTAAGCCAGAGCCGCGGCCGTGGGTTCGTTGATGATTCTGCGGACTTTAAGGCCGGCTATTTCTCCGGCGTTTTTCGTGGCCTGCCTTTGAGAATCGTCAAAATACGCCGGAACCGTGATAACGGCTTCTTCTATTTTTTCTCCGGTTTTCGCCTCGGCGTCGGCTTTTAATTTCGCCAAAACCATGGCGGAGATTTCTTCCGGCTTATACCACTTGTCGCCCATTTTCACTTCAACGCCTCCGGTTGAAGATTTTTGAATGTCAAACGGAAACCACGCTTTGTCTCTTTGCACTTCCGCATCGTCAAAATTGCGGCCAATAAGGCGTTTTACCGAAAAAATCGTGTTTTTCGGATTAACGACTCCCTGGCGCTTCGCCAAGAGCCCAATCAATCGTTCGTTATTTTTGTTTAGCGCCGCAACTGACGGAGTGGTGCGATTGCCTTCGTAATTTTCCAGAATCTTCGGTTCGCCCGCTTCCACTATCGCCATCGCCGAATTTGTTGTTCCTAAATCTATACCTAAAATTTTCATAGTTTTATTTTTATTTTAATTTTATTTACTTATTTTTACCCTTGCCGGCCTGACCAGTTTACCGTGCAATAAATATCCTCTTTCCACTTCTTCAACAATCGCGCCACTCGGCTTATCCGAATCAACGCTCACAATCGCTTCCTGTAAAGATGGGTCGAACGGCTGCCCGGTTGAAATAATAACTCGTTCCAAACCGTTTTGTTTAAGAATATCCTCCAATTGTGCCCTGATTAAATAAATACCCTTTTCCACTTTGCCTTCCTTTTCCAATGCCGCCAGAGCCAAATCAAAGCTGTCCAAAACCGTTATCAAATCTTTAATAATCGCTTCTTGGGAAAATTTCGCCATCATTTCAAATCTTTTCATCTCGTCTTTCTTGTAATTTATCAAATCCGCTTTCGCCCGCTTCCATCCGTCAAGATATTCATCGCGCTCTTTTTGGCATTTGTTTAATTCATTATTTTCTCCGTTTATTTCAGATTTTTGTTCGTCGTTTTTTTGAATATCGTCCATTGTATAATTATAAATATGTTTTCATAAAATATTTATTTTCGACCATTCGCTTTATAAACATTTATCTTATAAAATATAACATTTTATCTACGATCGCAAATAAAATGTTATATTTTAATAATAATATCTATTTTTAATAAATCAATAGTAAATTATATAGATAAAATATAGTTAATTCAATTTTAGAATAAAAATAAAATATAACAAATTGTTTACGATCGTAAGTAATTTGTTATACAATATTAAAATTATTCTTCAAAATTTTTAAATTTTTCAAATATTCCGTCATCATCTATTTCTCCAATAGTAATCATTCTAATACATTGATAGAGATTTTTCCTTAAAATATCCTCATAAACATCTTCTTCAATGGGTCGCTTTCCCATAAAAACACTTCTCTGTATTGGTTGATAATTTATTGACAATAATTGAAATCTTAACCAGTCGCGTTCTTTTCTTTTCTTCTCGGGGATATCAAACATCACCATTCTCCATTTACCGTCCCATGTTTCCCGCTCCGGTTTATTTTCTTTGTTCTTTAAAAAATCGATTATTTTCAAGCCGGCCGAAGTAATATGATATTTCCTGCCTTTTTTCGTTATCAATCCTTTTTGCTGAAGCCGCCACAGCGTTGTTCGCGCGCTGTTTTTTCTCATATTTTGCAGTTCGTCGTAATAATCCCAAAAATTCCCGAGATTTGCCATTTTGCCGTAGCTTCTTCCCAAACTATGTCCGCCGGTTTCCAAAATTTCCGAAAGCGCGGCTGTTCCCCTTTCCGCCAGTCCGAAAATCAGGGCCAAGCCGGCCATACTGACATTAATCGGCAATTCTTCAACGGTTTTTTTTAGTTGTTTTTTATTTATGCCGGACATTTATTATTTTTTATTCCGCATTAAAAAGTATAACATCTTACTGCCGATCGGCAATGAAATGTTATACTTTTTGTATTTTATTAATATCCTTGGAGTTGTCAATAGTTGCGCATAAAGAGGAAATTTAATAGAATTAACGCAATGATTAATCTTTATAATACTCTCGCCCGGAAAAAACAGACCTTTAAACCGTTAAGGGGCAAAAATGTCGGAATTTACACTTGCGGACCCACAGTTTACAATTTCGCCCATCTTGGAAATTTAAGAACTTATATTTTTGAGGATATTTTGAGGCGCGTTTTAAAATATAACAGCTATAAAGTTAAGCAAATAATGAATATAACCGATGTGGAAGATAAAATCATCAAAAAAGCCCAGCAAGAAAAAAAGAATATCAACCAAATTACCAAACCTTACGCGAAAATTTTTCTTGAAGATTTGAAGAAATTGAGCATTGAAAAAGCGGAAAAATATCCGCTGGCGACGAAACACATTAAAGAAATGATCGCTTTAATAAGCGGCTTAATAAAAAAAGGCATTGCTTATAAAGGAGAAGACGGCTCAATATATTTCAACATTCAAAAATTCAAGAATTACGGCAAACTCTCGCAACTCCAAAAAAGAGAAATTAAAATCGGCGCAAGAGTGAGCGCTGACGAATACAACAAAGAACAAGCGCAGGATTTTGTTTTATGGAAAACGAAAAAACTAAATGAGCCGTTTTGGAAAAGTCCGTTCGGCGACGGCCGGCCGGGTTGGCATATTGAATGTTCGGCAATGGCGATGAAATATCTCGGCAAGACCTTTGACATTCACGCCGGCGGCGTTGATTTGATATTCCCCCATCATGAAAACGAAATCGCTCAGTCCGAAGCCGCGACCGGAAAAAAATTCGTCAATTACTGGCTGCACGGAGAGCATCTTTTGGTCAATAACGAAAAAATGTCAAAATCTCTTGGCAATATTTATACTTTGCGCGATTTAGAGCAAAAAAATTTCAATCCCCTTGCCTTTCGCTATCTTGTTTTGACTTCCCATTACCGCTCAAAATTGAATTTTACTTGGGAAAGTTTGCAGGCGGCGCAAAATGCGCTAAACAATTTACATAATGAAATGATAATAATTAACGCCGATAAAAAATCAGCATCAATCAGTGAAAATCAGCGTAAATTAGCGTATGAAAAACAATTTTTAGATGCGATTAATGACGACTTAAACACGCCAAAAGCCATAGCTTTGGTACGGAAAATTGTTAAAGATAAAAATCTTTCTTCAAACGCCAAAAAAAGCCTTGTTTTAAAACTTGATAAAGCGCTTGGATTGGGGTTGAAAAACGTAAAATCTGAGAAAATTCCGCTTAAAATCAAACAAATGGCGGATGAACGGGATAAATTAAGAGCAAATAAACAGTTTATCCCCGCCGACCTCTTGCGAAAAAAAATAGAAGAATTAGGATACATTGTAGAAGACACCGCCGCAGGGCCAAAAATTTTAAGAAAATAAATGAACATCAAATTGCCTCCGCAAGACATAGAAGCCGAGCGTTCCGTGTTGGGAGCGCTCATGCTGGACAAAAACGCCATCATCAGAGTGGCGGATTTAATCACAGCCGAAGATTTCTACCAGCCATCGCATTCAAAAATTTTTAAAGTCATTTCCGATCTTTTTAATAAAAACGAGCCGGTTGATATTTTAAGCGTTACCAACAAATTAAAAGATGGAAAACAATTAGCGGATATCGGCGGTTCAAGTTATCTGACGGAGATTGTGAGCGGCGTTCCGACCGCGAGCCATATCGCCCATTACGCGAAAATAATCCGCGACAAAAAAGTTTTGCGCGAATTGATTACAACTTCTTCTGAAATCGCGGAAAGGGTTTTTGATAGCCAAAAAGATTCCGAAAATCTGCTTGATGAGATAGAACAAAGAATTTTTTCCATCGCCCAAAAATCAAATCCGAAAAATTTCATCCACCTAAAAGACGAACTTAAAGACGCTTATGAAAGAATTGAAAAACTGCATCAGGGAGAGAAAGGATTGCGCGGCGTGACAACCGGCTTCAGCGAAATAGACCATTATCTTTCCGGACTTCAAAAATCCGATTTGGTGATTCTCGGCGCCAGACCGTCGGTCGGAAAAACGACTTTTGTCCTTGATATCGCCCGCAACGCGGCCGCGGCCGGACACGCCACGGCAATATTCTCCCTTGAAATGTCCCGCGAACAGATTGTTGACAGATTTATTTCATCAGAAGCCAAAGTGCCTTTGTGGCGGCTTAGAACGGGTCGCTTGACTGACGAAATAGACTTCCAGATGATTCAAGAGGCGTTAGACAAATTGTCGCAACTGCCGATTTTTATTGACGACACGCCGTCGCCGAATATTCTGCAAATACGAGCAATGGCAAGGCGTTTGCAAGCGGAAAACCCGAATCTCGGACTCATTGTTATTGACTATGTCCAACTTGTTATGCCGCGGACCAATTCGGAAAATATGGTTCAGCAATTTACGGAAATCAGCCATGGATTAAAAGCGCTGGCGAGAGAGCTTAATCTGCCGGTTTTGGCGGTTTCCCAGCTTAACCGCGCTGTTGACCAAAGAGAAGTGAAAATCCCCCGTTTGTCCGACCTTCGCGAAACCGGATCTTGGGAACAGGACGCGGATGTTGTGATGTTTATTTACCGTAAAGACCGCGATAAGCTCAATCCCACGCTTGAAGAACAAAATATGGCGGAAATTATCATTGCCAAACACAGAAACGGGCCGATTGGTTCGGTGCAGCTGAAATTTGACCCGGAAAAAGTGAGCTTCAGCCAGATAGATAAGCTGCATTAGCTGCGCTAGCTTCATTAGCTTCGTTAGGTTAAAATTATTTTTCTAAAAGCTAAGGAAGCTAAAAGCTAATGAAGCTAAAAGTTAAATTGTTGCCTCAATCAATTAAAAATTTTATAGACGCTTTCTCGGGTTTGCCGGGAATCGGGCCGCGCCAGGCAACGCGGTTGGCTTTTAAATTGGTGGCCGGCGGAAAAAATAAAATTGAAGAATTAAGCAGGGCGGTTAGTGAACTAAAAAATCTCAAACTTTGCTCGCAATGCTTTTTTATTCATTCCAATTTTGAAAGTCTTTGCGATATTTGCAAAAATCCGAACCGCCGAAAAGACATTATAATGATTGTTGAGAAAGAAACCGATGTGATTTCATTGGAACGGCCGAAAAAAATCAACGGCCGCTATCTTGTTTTAGGAGAATTGGATAAAGCCGGAATTTTGGAAAGCGGGCAAAAACTGCGCTTGAACAATTTGAAAACTTTTATCACTAAGGAATTGGCGGACCCTTCGGCAGGCTCAGGGCAAGGCAAGGCCGAAGAAATTATAATTGCCACCAATCCCACGACTTACGGCGATTTAAACGCTTCCATCATCGCCAAAGAACTGACGGGATTCGCCAAAAAAATAACCCGTCTCGGCCGCGGCATCCCGACCGGCGGAGAAATAGAATTCGCGGATGAGGATACTTTAGGAGCGGCGTTGGAGAGAAGGAATTAAAAAAAACCGTCGAAAAGGCGTTTTTTACGCGATTTCCACTTCTGTGAACGGCTGTTTGTGGCCTTTTTTCTTGCGATAACGAGTTTTGGAATGGTATTTGAAGACGATTTTTTTCTTGTCTCTCGCCTGCCTTAATACTTTGGCTTCAACTTTCGCGCCTTCAACATAGGGCGTTCCAATTTTAACGCTATCGCCGTCAGCCGCGAGCAAAACCTTGTCAAAAACAACTTTGCCGTCTTTTTCAGCGTCCAATTTCTCTATTTTTAATTTTTGGCCGGAAGAAACTTTATATTGTTTGCCTCCGGTTTGGATGATTGTGAATTCCATATTAATTAACGGAAATAATAACCGATATCGCTATTAAAATCAAGATGCTGATTACTAAACTGCCAAAACTAAAAAGATAAGAGAGAAAACGCTGGCGATTATAAAGAAAATCCGCCAGAAAAAAATTCATCAAAATAATGACAAAAGCGGAGAATAAAATGCCGAAAATATCCGTTTTCCCGCCGAAAAAATCAATTCCTTTGTACGCGTCAAAATGGATAACCAACGGCGAGGGCGTATTTTGCAGCTTCATAAACGCCACAAAAGATAAAAAAAACAGCGTCAAGAAACTCAACACAAAAACAACTCTTAGATATTTGTCTTTTAATGTGGAATAAAAAAGCATTTATAAAATGTGTCCCCACGAGGAATCGAACCTCGATCTTGGGTTCCGCAAACCCACACTCTATCCATTGAGCTATGAGGACAAATTAAAATCTTATTAATTCCGAAAGCGAATCAGTCAAAGATTTCGGAAGTTCTTCCTGCGGAGCGAATTCCGCGATAAATCCCTTGATGGCCGGTTCGTCTTTTGGGTAAATGTTGATTTTCAAAAACGGAGATATTTTGGCTTTCAGTTTAAGCACCAGTTTTTTATACTCCGCTTCTTCGCCATTCTCGTAGATTTCGGAATGAATGTCAAAGCTTTCCAGATTTTCCATCGGATAAAATTTTCTTTTTTCACTGTTCGGCAAACCGATGAATATCCCCTTCTCGTTGATTTTAATTTCCCAAATCGGCGGAAAGCGATTGGATAAATGGTTTATTATAAAAAAAGCGATGACAACAAAAACGGCGAACAGAAAATTCTCCTGCCAGATGGAAAAAGCGAACAGGATTATCGCGACAATCAAACTCACCCAAAACCACGAAACGTCCTTTGGCCGGTATTCGTATTCCGGAATCTGCCAGGAAATTTCTCCGGATTTTTCCTTCAAATGGCTTGCCCGCTCTTTTTCAATTCGTATTGGTTTTTTGTTTCTTAAATCAATTACCGACATTCGGAGAGGGTGGGATTCGAACCCACGGTTCGGTTTCCCGAACAACTTCTTAGCAGGAAGCTGCTTTCGACCGCTCAGCCACCTCTCCAATATTGTTATTCTTGAAAAAGATATTTAATTCGTTCTCTTCCTTTCCCTGACTTCAAAAATAATTCTTCTCTTTTGGCATCTTTCTCTGAAATAAAAGCTTCATAATAAATTAATTCCCAAGGACCATTGTTTTTAGTAAAAATAGAATTGCCGGAATTATGTTCTCTGATTCTTCGTCTTAAATCATTAGTATAAGCCTTGTATAATTTATTATTTTTTAAACTTTTTAATATATAAACATAATACATAAAAATTAATATTACTACTCTCAGCCCTAGGCTGATCCGCCTCGGGCGGAAGCCACGCCTCCAAAAAATCCTTGTAATTATCGCAAATTTCTGATACTTTTACAAGATATGTCTGAAAATCAAAATAAAAATTTACTCCTGCGTTCTCCTATTGTGGTGATAATGGGGCATGTTGACCACGGCAAAACCAGTTTGCTGGATTTTATTCGTCGGACAAATATCACTGCCAAAGAAGCCGGCGGCATTACGCAATCCATCGGCGCGTATGAAATAGAGCACAATTCCAAAAAAATCACATTTATTGACACGCCCGGACACGAGGCGTTTTCAAAAATGCGCGGACGCGGAGCGAAAGTCGCTGATTTAGCGATTTTAGTGGTAGCGGCTGACGACGGCGTTAAACCGCAAACCAAAGAATCCATTGATATAATCAATGAAACAAAAACGCCTTTTATTGTCGCCATCAATAAAATAGACAAACCGAACGCGGATATTGAAAAAACGAAAAATGATTTAATGGCAAACGGCGTTTTGCTTGAAGGATACGGCGGCAATGTGAGTTGGCAAGCGATTTCCGCCAAAACCGGCCAGGGCGTCAATGAATTGCTTGATTTAATTTTATTGGCCGCGGAAATGGAGAATTTGACTTACAATCCCGAAGAAAACGCGAGTGGTGTGATTATTGAAGCCAAAGCCGACAGCCGAAGCGGAATAATCGTTTCGGCAATCGTCAAAAACGGCGTTCTTAAAACCGGCGACAAAATCGCCACTCCCAGCGCTTGCGGAAAAATAAAAAATCTGGAAAATTTCCTCGGCAAAAAAGTCGCCGACCTCTCCCCTTCCAGTCCGGCGATGATTCTCGGATTTGAAACTCTACCGCAAATCGGCGAAGAATTTGTAAGCGGGAATATTGAATTGGCTGAAATAAAAATGGGAACAACGGGAAAAATTCCAACGCAATTTGTTTCTGAAAAAGAAGGATTGATGACTCTTAATTTAATTTTAAAAGCCGATGTTTCCGGTTCGCTTGAAACCTTGTCTGAAATAATCAAAACACTCGGAAGCGAAACGGTGAAAATCAATATTATCAACGAATCAATCGGCGAAATAACCGACGGCGACATCAAAAGCGCGGTTTCCAGCAACGCTATAATCGCCGGCTTCCGCGTCAAAACGAACAAAATCGCGGAAAATTTGGCAAAAGCGCAAAACGCAAAAATCATTTTGTCGGAAATAATTTACGAACTGGTTGAAAAAATACAGGACGAAGTAAAACTTTTGGAAAAACCTTTGCCGCAGGGAGAATTGGAAGTTTTAAAAATTTTCAATCAAAAAGGAAAAAAACAATTAGTTGGAGGAAAAGTTATCGCGGGAAAAATAAAAAACAACAGCCGCTTGAAAATTCTGCGCGACAATAATGAAATCGGCAGCGGTAAAATCGCCAGTTTGAAGAAAATAAAACAAGAAGTCAATGAAGTTCTTCTTAATGAAGAATGCGGGCTTATCTTTGAATCGGATATCGCCGTAAACGCCGGCGACCGCTTGATATGGCAGTAATTGTGAAATAAAATAAGCCTGTGGCCAGATGGCGAAGAGGTAACGCGGCGGTCTGCAAAACCGCTATGCGAGGGTTCGAATCCCTCTCTGGCCTATTTATAAAAGGCGCTGGGCGATTCCGCCCCAGGCCTCCAAGCTTAAAGGCGCTTTTTTATTTAATAAAAATATGACTAAGAAAACAAAAATAATCGCCACCATCGGGCCGGCGACTGAAAATAAAATAATGATGGAAAAAATGGCGCTGGCGGGAATGAACGTCATCCGTCTCAATTTTTCCCACGGTTCGTACGCGGAACACAAAAACAGAATCAATCTGGCGCGTTTTGTTTCGCAAAAAATCAACAAGCCGATTGCGGTTTTACAGGATTTGTCCGGCCCCAAAATAAGAATCGGCGATTTTTATCAGGAAAACGTTGAATTGAAAAACGGCAAGAAATTTGTTTTAACGACCGAAAAAATCATTGGCGACGAAAATAAGGTTTTTATAAATTACAAAAATATCGCCGATGAAATTGAAAAAGGCGCGACGATTTTGCTTGATGACGGAAAAGTGGAATTGCGGGTTGAAAAAATTTCCGGCAATAAAATAATCTGCCGCGTCATCATCGGCGGAAAAATAAAAGGTAGAAGAGGCGTCAATTTCCCGGGAAGCTGTTTGAAAATAAGCTCTCTTACGGAAAAAGACAAAGAAGACATAAAATTCGGAATTAAAAATAAAGTTGATTTTATGGCGATTTCTTTTGTGCGAACGGTGAATGATATTTTGGAATTAAAGAATATTTTAAAAAGAGCGAGGGCGGACATTAAAGTTATCGCCAAAATAGAAACGCAGGAAGCGGTTGAAAACATAGACGAAATAATAAAAGAAGCGTACGGAATAATGGTGGCGCGCGGAGATTTGGCGGTGGAAGTCGGCGCGGAACAAGTGCCGATTCTCCAAAAAATGATTGTCAAAAAATGCAACGACGCGGGCAAGCCGGTTATTATCGCCACGCAAATGCTGGAATCAATGATTAAAAATCCCGTGCCGACGCGAGCCGAAGTCAATGACATCGCCAATGCCATTTTAGACGGCGCGGACGCGATAATGCTTTCCGAAGAAACCACTTTGGGGGATTTCCCGCTGAAAACAATTGAAGTGATGGCGCGGGTAGCCAGACACACGGAAGTTAATTTCAATTACGAAAAATTGCTGGAAAACGGCCATTTGACATCTAAAATCATTACCAATTCCGTAAGCTACGCCGTGGCGAATGTCGCTCACAATGTCGGCGCGAAAGCGATTATCGCGCTCACTGAAAGCGGCGGCACGGCGAAAATGATTTCCCGCTATCGCCTAAAACAGCCGATTCTGGCTTTGACGCCGAATTCAAAAACATACAATCGCTTGGCGTTAAGTTTTGGCTGCTATCCGTATTTGATAAATCAATTCAAAGACATTTCCGAAGTCGTTGAAACCGCGAAAAAGATGGTTTTGAAAAATAAGCTGGCGAAAAAAGGCGAAAAAATCGTGATTTCCGCCGGCATTCCTTTTGGAAAATCCGGCAGCACCAATCTTTTAATCGCGGAAATTGTGTAATATAATAAAAAAAACGCCCGGGTGGCGGAATGGTATACGCACACGACTTAAAATCGTGAACCGTAAGGTGTGTGGGTTCGAGTCCCACCCCGGGCAAATCCAATAGCGTGTCGCTTGATGATTTAATGAAATAACGGCTATGGAATTTTTAACCTCGCTTTTACCTAAAATTCAGCACCTTGGTGCGCTCGGGTATTGGATAGTATTGCTTATTTCTCTGGCGGAATCGCTGCCATTTATTGGCTTAATCATCCCCGGCGCTATTTTAGCCGGACTTTTTGGTTTTTTCTCCGCGCAGGGATATCTTGATATCGGAAACCTGATTTTGTTTTCTGCCATAGGCGCAATACTCGGAGATAACATTAGTTATTATCTCGGCACACGGGGTACGAAACTTTTCCGTCAGGAAAATAAAATACTCAAATTGAGCCATTTAGAAAGCGGCGAGCGATTTTTCAAAAAGCATGGCAATAAAAGCATTTTCTTGGGAAGGTTTATCGGCCCGCTTCGGCCCATCATTCCGTTTGTCGCGGGACTTTTCCGAATGGATAGAAAAGCTTTTCTGTTTTGGAACATTATCAGCGGTGTTCTTTGGGCGATTTCTTTTTTGCTTCTTGGCTATTTCTTTGGCGGCGCATTAAACGCGATTGGGATTTGGTCAAGCCGCGTGGGGTTATTTGTTCTTGCAGTGGTGATTTCTGTAATCATCATTCGTATTCTCGTAAAATACGCGCCGCCGTTTTTTGCCTTTCTCAAATCGATTTCTCTGTCTATAAAAGAAGCTTTTATTCTCAATCCCGACATCAAAAATTTTATTGTCAAACACCCGATACTTTCAAACTTTGTCCGCAACAGATTGAATAAAGAGAGATTTTCCGGCTTGTCTCTTACATTGCTTGGCGTAGCGTTTGTGTATGTTCTTGTTCTGTTTTTCGGCATTATTGAAAACATCATCACTTCAGATGTTATTGTTGCAGCAGATACGCGCGTGGCAAATCTTTTAGCCGCTTTTCGCGATGTCGAGCTAATAAGAATTTTTACATGGATAACGCTGCTGGGGAAATGGCAAATTATTATAAGTTCGGCGATCGTTCTTTCCGCAATTCTTTGGTTATGGCGAAAAAGATTGTATCTGCTCCCTTTTTGGGTAACGATTGTCGGAAGCGAACTTTTTAATTCTCTCGGAAAGTTGGCATTCCATCGCGCGCGACCCGGTGTTGCTTTTTATGCCGAGGACACTTTTTCGTTCCCCAGCGGGCACGCAACGATTTCTGTCGCGTTTTATGGCTTTCTCGCATATATTTTGTTTAGGCAAATCAAAAAATGGAAGTACAAAATCAACGCGCTTTTTTTCGGAATTGTAATTATTCTCGCAATCGGCTTAAGCCGTCTGTATCTCGGAGTCCATTTTTTGAGTGATGTATGGGGCGGTTATCTTTTGGGCGCACTTTGGCTTTTAATAGGAATATCTATCTCGGAATGGTTGCGCCGCCGCAAGCCGTCGCCGTCATTTACTCCGGCACAGCAAGCAAAAGTTTTTGCGTCAATCCTGATTCTTGCCGAAATTATTTTTTATGTTAATTTTGCTCTTCGTTATAATCCGCCTGTCGTCCGCCAAGAAACGACAAATGTGTTTGTGGTTGCCAATGTGTTAAGGGAATTTTCCGACAAAAATATCCCGCGTTTTACCGAAACTCTAATTGGCGATACGCAAGAGCCGTTAAGTTTTATCGTGATTGCCGAAAATGACCAGAAAATTTTTGGTGCGATGCGAAAGGCGGGATGGTATCGCGCTGATACCGCAACGTTTGCTTCTGTTGCCAAGCTTGCGAAATCGGCAATTTTAAATAAAAACTACCCGACCGCGCCGATGACCCCGTCATTTTGGAACGCCAAAGTGCATGATTTTGGTTTTGAAAAACCGACCGAAACACAAAGCGTACGCGAGCGGCATCACGCGCGATTTTGGCGAACGCCATTTGAGATGCAAAACGGCAGGCGCGTATATATCGGAACGGCAAGCGAAGATGTTGGCTTGAAGTGGTTTATCACTCATATGATCAAACCGGATATTGATACGGAGCGAGAGCTTTTGTTTTCCGATTTGGAAAATACCGGTTTTATCCTCAATTTTGCAAAAAAAAAATTTGTTGAGCCGACGCTCGGCAAGAATTTTTCAGGGGACCAATTTTTCACTGACGGCGAGGTGTATATTATTAATCTGAAATAAAGCCGGCGATTGATAAAGAGGTTTGCGGTTTGGCGGATACCGGAAAAATTGTTCTCGCCACCACTCGTTCGCCTTCATTCAATCCAAAAATAATTTCCGTGAATTCGTCGCTGGCGATTCCGATTTCCACTTTTTGCTTTCTCGGCGCTTTGTCTGAAACAAATCCTTGCCTGTCTCTTGAACTTGCCAACGGCCCGTCGAATATCTCAACATAATGCGAATCCCCCTGAGATTTTACGGCGCTGTTCGGAATAATAAGAACATCTTGTTTTGTGTCCGTAATTATGGAAGCGCTCATGCTCATTCCGGGTTTTATCAATTCTTCTTGCGAATCAAAAATTATTTTTACGGTATAAGAAACGACTCCGAAAGAAATTTCGCCAATAGTGTCAATTTCGCTCACTTCGCCGTTAACGCTTAAGTCCGGGATCGCGTCAAAAGTCAGAACCGCTTTTTGTCCGGTTTTTATTTTAGCGGCGTCAATTTCATTCAAACTTATCTCGGCAATATGGTAAGTCGTCACCATGGTCGCCGCCGCGCTGTTAACGGAAATTGTGTCTCCTTGTTTAAAATTTATTTTCGCCGCAATGCCGTCAAAAGGCGCGCGAATGGAATAATCGTTAAGATTTTCCTTGGCATCCAAAAGCGCGTTTTCTTTCTGCTGAACCGCCAATTCCTGCGCCTGAATATCCAACTCATCCGCTCCGGCTTTAAGTTTGGCAAGCGATTCAATTTTTTCGGCGATTGTCCTATCGGCATTAGCAATGGCTGTTTTGGAATCTTCAATAGTTTGCTTAATCGCCAAAAGATTCAATAAATGCGAATTTGCTTTTGAAGTGTAGGTGTTAAGCGAACTTTGATGCGCCGCTACGGTTGAAGGCGCGGTAATACTATGCAGAGTCATCACATCTTTTACAAAATCAATGAAATTATTGGAGGTTTTTACGGCGTCTGCGATTGTTTTCGCGGTGCCGTAAGTTTCCATAATTAAAGATTCCAAAGTTTGCGCGTCGGAAGTTCTGGAAACAGCTTTGTAATTTTCAAAATTTTTATTATATTGCTGCCGCGCCAAAGTGTATGCCTGATTAACGCCGATTTTATACGTGTCCGTTTTTTGCTGTTCCCAAGTTGAAGACTGGCTGGCGTACCAATCTATATTCCATTGAGAAACGGATATTGTGCTTTTGTATAAAATATCCTCCAAGCCGGTTATTATGGTCGGGAAATCAAGAAAAGCATTGGAAACCGCGTTAAATCCGTCGTCATACGCTTTCTGCAAATCGTTTTCCGCTTTTCGTTTTGATTCTTTTGCCTGCGCCAGAGCGTTTTCCGCCTGTAAGATAGAAAGGGTGTCGGCCGGTTTTTTCAATTTTTCCAAAGCCAGTTTCGCGGAATCAAGATTCGTTTGGGCGTCGCGAACCGCTTTTTGAGCGTCGCGGCTGCCAATTTGAAGAAGTAAATCTCCAGTTTTTACTTCTTGGCCGTTAGCGACCGCCACAAAAATCACATCTCCGGAAACTTTTGATTTGACGTCTATTTGGTTAAAAGCGGAAATTTGTCCGGTTCCGGAAATGGAAGCCGTAATCGTTCCCTTTTCCGCCCGCGCCAAAATATAAACCGTCTCTTCGCCTTTTTTAAAAACCAAAGAATAAATTCCATATCCGCCTCCCAAAACCGCCAAGGCGATTATCAATGAAACAATTTTTCGTTTAATAATAAATTTTATAATTTTTTTTAACATATTTTCCGCTTACCTTTTAAACAATTATATCAAAAATATTGCAAAAAATCTTTTCGCATGTTCTAATAACCTTTTTTTTATTACGCCCCTCTCCAAAACTTTTCATAGCGAACATCGCGCAAGGTTAAGGATAAATCAATGAGCGGAATGAAGGATTTTTTGACTATAAATTTAATGGTCGGAAAACTCCTGACATAATTTTACGAAGTAAAATTATGGCGGAGGGTAAACGGGCACCGTTAAATTTATTCAAAAAATCAGATTGGAGCGATTTGATTTATTTAACCTGAGCGTCGTGAGCGAGAAAAGTTTTAGAGAAGGGCGCACCTCCCTACTCTATCTCGTATCTTAAAATTACATTGACCTTTATTTCCTGCGAACCGGGTTCTATTTGCGGGGCCGGCAAAGAAGTTTCCATCGCGGTTTTCGCAAAACCGCCGATTCCATATCCGTAAATCGGCTCCGAATAGCCGCCCTCGTCAATGGAAAGCAATTTCCCGACTTTAAAATCCCCCGCTTCGGCAATCAATTTCGCCCGCTCTTTAGCTTTTTTAATCGCTTCTTCGCGCGCTTTATCTTGAATAACTGATAAATCGTCAATGTTGAAAGAAAGCTGGGAAACCGAATTGGCGCCGTTTTGGACAACTCCCGCCATAATATCGCCTATTTTTTCAAAATTTCTTATTTTTACGGCAATCGTTTGGGTAATCGTATATCCGACGATTTCAGCCGGCGGACACGGCTCTGCCGCTTCCCGCGAAATCGGACAAGAATAATACTGGTACCGCGGGTCAAGATTGTAATTTTGCGTTTTAATGTCTTTATCCACGACTCCGCTTAATTTCGCGAAATTGATTATTTTATTCGTTTTGTCGGTATTTTCCTTTTGCAATTTAGCGATATCTTTGCCGCCCTCGGTTATCACGCTAAAAGTGAATTGCGCGATATCCGGAATCGCCGTTATTTTACCCTCTCCGCTCGCTGAAAAACTGCGGAAAGAAGACGGCTGAATAGATTTTGAATAACTGTTCACGTACGACATTACCGACAAAGCGAAAATAAACAAAACCGCGATTATGGCAATACCGAGATAATTTTTTATTTTTATATTCATATTAATTTAATTTTAAATTACATCAACAATATAAAACCCCTAAATTTTAGGTTTGATAAAATTTTATCATAAAAACATTACGCTGAATACACTTTGTCGTTTTCACGCGCCTTTTCCTCCACCTTAATCCCCACTTCCTGTCCTTCTTCCGCTTTGTCTATTTCCTTATGATTATACTGCATTGAATCAATTTTCTGCGTAAAATCCGTGTGGCTGCCCCTGATAGCAATCGTTTCTCCCCTTTTAATTGCCTTATTAAACTTAACAATCGCTACGCCAATGCCGCCGTAATAATGGGTTATTTCGCCGATTGGCTTTTCTTCTGCCATAAAAATGATTTTGAATTAACGCGACCTTTGGATTATTTTAATTTTTTATAAGCCAGATAAATTAAAACGCCAAGAGCGATGCCGAGAATTATGAACCGCAGATAATCCTGCATCGCGGACCAATCATGAATAAATTATACTTTATTATTCCAAATTTTGCCAAGCTAAAATTCCGCCTTCGAGATTAAAACAATCTTTGTTTAACGAAGCCGCTATATTTGCGGCTACGGCGCTTCTGGCTCCGCTGCGGCACATAAAAATAATTTCCTTATTCCAATCAATTTCATTTATCCGTTCGGATAATTCCCCCAAAGGAATCAATTTCGCGCCTTCAATATGCGATTCTTCATATTCTTCCGGCTGGCGGACATCTATAATTTCAATGTCGCCGCCTTTTGATTTGATAAGTTCGCGCAATTCTTCGGCGCTTATATTTTTAACCATTTTTATATTTTACGCTTATTGTAAAAAAATAAAAGGGCTCCGAAGAACCCCTAAACATATTTATTCTCCTTTTATAACCGCCACGGGAACCAAGCGCGCGACTTTTTTTGACAATCCGGCTTGATGGGTAATTTCAACGACTTCGTCTATATTTTTGTACGCCTGCGGCGCTTCTTCGGCGATGCCGCGCATTGAATAACATTTCACTATGATATTTTTACTTCTTAAATTTTCGACAATCTCTTTCCCGGATAATGTTTTTATCGCCTGATGCCGGCTCATCATTCTGCCCGCGCCATGAGCCGAAGAATAAAACGCTTCCTTGCCGCTTTCTTGGCCGATTAAAACATAAGAAGCCGTTCCCATTGAACCCGGAATCAAAACCGGCTGGCCGGGGAAAGCCCGTGTGGCGCCCTTGCGATGAACTATTAAATTATTCTCAATTTTAGCGATATTATGCGCGACATCGTATAAAACACTCAACCCTCGGCCATTTAACGCTTTATCCCACACTTGCCGAACATAATGAGTAATCATTTGCCTGTTCGCCCAGGCGAAATTCGCTCCGCAAGCCATTGCCTTGAAAAATCTTTGGCCTTCCGCGGAATTAAACGGCGCGCAAGCCAATTCCCTATCCGGCAATTCAATGCCGTATTTCGGCATCACTTGAACCATTAAGCGAATATAATCCGTGGCAATCTGATGCCCTAAACCGCGGCTGCCGGTGTGAATCATTACAACGACTTGATTCTCAAATAAGCCGAATTTTTTGGCGGTTTCTTTATCGTATATTTTATCAACTTTCTGAATTTCCAAAAAATGATTGCCCGAGCCGAGCGTGCCGACTTGATCTCGGCCGCGATTTTTCGCAATTTGCGAAACTTCTAAAGCGTCCGCCCAATCCAATTTGCCGTTAGATTCGCAATTTTCAATATCCTGTTTTTCGCCGAATCCTCGTCTTACAATTTCCTGCGCTCCGTTTTCCAAAATTTTATCCAATTCGGAAACGTTTAATTTCTGCAGATGCCCCCTGCCTAATCCTGATGGCACAGTTCTTTGGATTTCCGTTGCCAAAGCGTCAAGATGATTTTTGATTTCATCAATAAAAATATTTGATTTCAATAATCTCACCCCGCAATTCTGATCATAACCCACGGCGCCCGGAGAAATTACGCCACCCTCAACGCGTGTGGCGAAAACGCCGCCGATAGGACTGCCATATCCTTCATGCGCGTCCGGCATCACAATCGCGTATTTTTCAATCCCCGGAAGCGTCGTCAAATTAACCAACTGCTCCAAGCTTCTGTCCTGAAAAATATATTCCAGCATTTTTTCGCTGGCGTAAATTCTTGCCGGCACTTTCATATCGCTCCGAAAAGATTTGGGGATTTCCCATAAATAATCGCTGATTTTAATTAAATCTTGTTTATTTATCATTTATTTAAAGTATAACATTTTGTTGTCGATCGACAACAAAATGTTATACTTTTCGCAATTTATAATTATTATTCTTACAATCTAAATCTCTCCAAAATTTCGTATTCCGCGCCGTTGCGCGATAAATGCGAGCGCATAATTATAAATTCTTCGACTATTTCTCGCCAATTGATTTTATCGTCTATTTTTTTAACGGGAAAATTTTTAAAATCTTCCGGCCGAAAGCGCGCCAAAGTTAAATGCAGTAAAAAATCGTTTCTTTCGCTCGGCATATTCAGCGCGTTTTCCAATAATTTCTTCAATTCAATAATTTGCTTCGGCGTTTTACCGATTGCCCAAATTAAGCGTGGCGAATAACTATTTGTACCAAAAGAAACTTTTTCAAAATTCATTTCAAAAGAACCGATTTTGCTTTCAATTGTCTTTAAAATATCCTTAACTTCGTCAATATTGTCTTCCTCCCACGGAGGAATTAAGGTAATATGAAGATTTTTGCCCTCCAACCAGCGCGCCGGCAAATCCGAATAAAATTCCCGATATTTCTCAATTTCCTTTTGCAATTTTTTCGAAATCGGAATGGCAATGAATATTCTCATACATCAAAAACCAAAATAGTTTCCCATTCGCCTTTTTCGTTTTTCTTAATATCGGCTTCGTGGTAAGTGACAGCCTTGATATCTTCGTCAAAATTTTCAACCGCTACGCCGTAAATTTCCGCTTTTAATTCTGTCTCGCTGAACTGTAAAAATTTTACATCAGCATAAATCTCTTTGTTTATTTGCGATTGCGCCAAAACCTCGCTTAGAAAATCCACCAAAAGCGCTGTTTTGTCCGGCGATTGAATTTTAATCAGTTTTTTCGATATTGAAATTTGTGGTTTGTAATTTGGAATTTGAACAAATGTCATTCCTTGTAACGCGTCGCGAAAAAGCGTTTCCAAATCTCCCGCCCTTACCGACATTCTCACATCCGCCGTATGTTTCAAAAATTTAAAAGGCATAAAATAAAATCACTTTTTTAATCTTTTGATTTATTATATCATTTTTTGCTTTATTGCGATATCTGAATTCGTATTGCGCGTTAAATTATAATTTTCTATAATAAAGTTATGGCTTTTATAAAATGGGATATGTCGTACAGCGTCGGCGTAAAAATGATTGATGCCCAGCATCAGAAGCTTTTTGCGCTGATTAACGATTTTTATAATTCCGTAAAAATGAAAACGGAAAATCTGGAACCGGTGGATTCCGCTTTGCAGGATTTATTTTCCTACATTGATTTTCATTTCAAAACCGAAGAGAAGTATTTTGAAGAGTTCGGCTACGAAAAAACCGAAGAGCATAAAAAACAACACAAATTTTACGAAGACAAAATAAAAGACTTGAATGAACGGTATCAAAAAACCAAAAACGAACAAGAAATCAGCGAAGAAATAATAAATTTCATCAAAGACTGGATTTCAAACCACATTAAAATTTCCGACAAAGAATATAAAATATGCTTTAACGAACACGGATTGGTTTAATCAAATTCTCTTACTGCGGAAACATAGGCGCAATAATCGCAATTGTCGCCTGCCTCGGGAATTTCATCTCTTACTAAACACTTATGCGCTTCTGTAATAGCGCCCTCCACCCATTTATCATCGCCTTCGTAAGGGATAAGCGTAATGTCAAATTCCAATCTTGCGTCAAACGCTTTTTTATCCGTTATGCCGTTGCAATAAACGAAATATCCGGTGTCTGAAACCTTGAATTCGTTTTTCCGCAAAAGCCACTGATAAATTTCCATCTGCCTTTTATAGCTGTCCTGCCACGCTTTGTCCAACGCTTCTATTTTTTCATTCTTGCTGGTTGCCTTGTAATCAACCACAATATATTCCCTTTTTGAGTTTTGCCACAGATCGTCAATCGCGCCGGTTATTAAAAAATTCGTCGGCTCATGCAAATACTGCACTCCGGTAAAATTATGCCGCCACAAATCCAAATTTTTATGGTTAATGGGAACGGCGTCAATGCCGTATTTTTCAATCAAAGGATGTTTCTGATTTTTCGCCCGGTGGATGTCAAATTCTTTTTTAAGCAAAGCGTCAACCGCGCTGTTCAAGCTGAAAGGAAATCCCGGGGGACGGCCGATTCCCAAACGCCGATCCAAATAAAAACACCTCGGGCATTCCAAAAAGAGCTCCAACTTGGAACGGCTCACTTTGAACGGACTGCTTGAATTCGGATTAAAGATATTATTTGTTCTTTTGGGATTATAATATTCGGACATTATCAAAGTATAGCCGAATAAAAGAGTAAAGCAATATTAGCTTTTATTTAATTTAATTCAATAATCTTCTGCTTTGAATTTTTTCCCAAAACGATTTCCAAGCGCGATTTGGGGATTTTAAGGTGTTCCGCCAGCGCCTTAATAACCGCCGCGTTGGCCTTTCCCTCTTGCGCCGGCTCTTTTACTTGAATTTCAAAGCTTGTTTCGCCGATTTTTTTGATTTTCGCTTCTTTGGAATTCGGTTTCGCTTTGACAAAAAATTTCATTTTCTTATTATTTCAACTTTACCATTTTTAAATTTTACCAATTTTGACGAATGTCCAATAATTTCCCCTCCATTATGAAGCAAAGCGAGTTTTCCCCACGGCGGATTTTTTTTCATATAACGCTCAATGCCTCATAAATCTCGCCCGTTATTTTTCTCAATAATTCCCGTTTTTTCCAGAAAGAATTGCTTTCCGAAACATTTTTATCCTTAATTTTATTCAATTCCAAAAGCGCCATATATCTCTCGTGCCCCAAATCAACGTTTGATTTTGCGTTGGCGTCCTCCAACCCCTGATAAATTTTTTTCAAATTTTTATATTTATCGGGAATTTTTAATGCTTGGTTGGATTTTTTCCGCGACGAAAGACCGCTAGAAAGAGACGGGTTTAATTCAATATACTCCACAAAATCGTGGATAGCTTTGAAAAAATCAAAACTCGCGGGCGTTTTTGACACCTTTTTAAACTTTTTATCCAAACCGATTTTTAAATTCTTCGCTGATTTCACCCCCGCATCATAACGAGTTTATATTTAAAACTTTTTATTTAAAATTGTTTTAAAATTTGGCTCGCAATTTTTTATTTTATCCCCCGCAATCACCAAGTAAAACTCGTTTGGTGTGGGGGTTCATTAATTATATTTTACCATAATTCCGGCAAAATAGCGAATTTTATTTGACAGAAACATTATTATCTACTATGCTTTAATAGTGTTATTTACACAGGAAACATAGTCGAATTTCTGAATAAAAAATAAACATATGAACGGAACTATTAAAAAATTGATTACGGACAAGGGATTTGGATTCATTTCTCGCGAAGGCGAAGCAAAAGATCTCTTTTTCCATTCCAATGAATTAATTGGAGTGACATTTGACGAACTTAAAGAGGGCGATGCCGTCACCTTTGAAGTCGTTGATGGCGAAAAAGGCCCGAGCGCCAAAAACGTGTCGCGCGCTTAAGCGTAACATTTTAAAAACCGCCCTTTATCGGGGCGGTTTTTTATTTAAAAAATATCGGAATTTCCAGAGCATCGTCATAATTTCTTTGCTTATGTTTTTTTAACCAAGTCATTGAACAATTCCATAGAATTGTTCAATAAATCAAAAACCTCCTGATTATCAGGAGGTTTTTATTTGTAAAGCTCCGCAGGTAGGATTCGAACCTACGACCAACCGCTTACACTTATCTTAATATTTCTATTAAGGGTGGACTATATCTTCGCCATTAATAAATAAATTTATTATTAGGCGTTTTGGTATCTAGTCTCTACGGCGCCTCCGACAAAACGTCGGAGTTCCCACGGTATTACCACTTCCTTACTATGGCGGAAAAGGCTTCACCGTTATCCCAAAATGTTCATTACTAAGTTTCCTTAGAAAGCTGCGTTATTTCACAGGCGGCCGCTCTACCACTGAGCTACTGCGGAATATTCAATTTTTACGAATTACAGTATATAATTTCGGAATGAAAATTGCAATCTTGGGATTCGGCAGCGAAGGAAAAGCGGTTTTGAAATTCCTTCAACAACGCGGACAGACGCGGAACAAACGCGGAATAACGCGGAATAATAATGAAATTTGGATTTTGGACAAAAATCATAATTTAAGGCCTCCGCAAGGCCTTCAATTTCAAGTTGGCGAAAATTATCTAAAAAACCTCGCTGATTTTGACATTGTTTTTCGCTCACCCGGAATCCCCTACAACTTGCCAGAAATTCAAAACGCGATTAAAAAAGGCGTAAAATTTTCCGGCGCCACAGACTTATTTTTTCAAAACGCCAGAAAAATCGGCTGTAAAATAATCGGCATTACCGGCACCAAAGGCAAGGGCACGATTTCAACTTTGCTTTACAAAATTTTGCGGAATGCCGGCAAAGATGTTTTTTTGGCGGGCAATATCGGCAAGCCCGCGTTGGATATTCTAGCGAAACTCAAAAAAAATTCCATCGTTATTTTGGAAATGTCCAGTTTTCAATTACAAGACTTACAACATTCTCCGGACATCGCCGTTGTTTTAAATGTTTTTGAAGATCATCTGGATAGCCATAAAAATTTTAAAGAATACATCAGCGCCAAGGCGCAAATTGCCAAATTCCAAAAACCAAATTCCAAAATATTCTATGACGCGAGCAATAAATGGAGCAAGTGGATTGCGCAAAAAAGCCCTGCCCAAAAATTCCCAATAAACCCTTTATTCTCTAATTCTGCAGAATTAGAGAATAAAGTAAAATCTGTCGTAAAAATACCGGGCGAACATAATTTAAAAAACGCCGTAATAACGGCGACAGTGGCTAAATCCCTCGGCATTCCGGAAAATATCATCTTAAAAACCGTCAAAAACTACCGCGGCATGGAGCACCGCCTGGAATTGGTTCATTCCAACATTCTCAAGAATGTTGGAATGAATTTTTTTAACGATTCTGCTTCAACGAATCCTTATACAGCTGCGGCCGCGATTCGCGCTTTTCCGAATCAGCCGAAAATTTTAATCTGCGGAGGAAAAGACAAAAATCTTGACTACGCTCCCCTCGCCCAGGCATTAAAAAATTCTAAAACGAAAATGGTAATTTTATTCGGCGAAAATAAAAAAAAAATAAATAAGGCAATCAATAATCAAAAACTAGCAATCAGGAAAGTGGAAAATCTACAACAAGCCGTTCAACTCGCCTACAAAACCGCTAAGCAATTACAACAATTAAAACAATATAACAATACAAACATCATCTTCTCCCCCGCCGCCGCCAGTTTTGACATGTTTAAAGATTATAAAGACCGAGGCGAACAATTCAAAAAAATCGTGAAAAAGTTGAAATAAATTAAATTTGATGATAATATTCGTTTCAATGCGGGTGTAGCTTAGCGGTCTAAAGCACTGCCCTGTCACGGCAGGGATCGCCGGTTCAAATCCGGTCACCCGCGCAATCATAAAAAGAGGCGAATCGCCTCTTTTTATATTTTTTCATACCACTGCCCTATTCCCAAAATATCCGCTTCGCGGAAGGGCTTACCGATTAACTGAAAGCCGACAGGTAGTCCGTTTGTTCGCGTTGGAATGGAAATCGCCGGTAAACCCGCCAAATTCACGGGAATCGTGAAAATATCCTCCAAATACATCTGCAAGGGGTCGCTGGTTTTTTCGCCGATTTTGAAAGCCGGCGACGGCGAAACCGGAGTCAAAATCACATCAATATCCTGAAACGCCTTGTCAAAATCATTTTTTATCAATCTCCGCACTTTCTGCGCTTTGGAATAATAAGCGTCGTAATAGCCGTGAGACAACACGAAAGTTCCCAAAATAATTCTCCGTTTCACTTCATCACCAAATCCCAACCCCCTTTGTTTCAAATAAATGTCCGAAAGATTTAAGATTTGAGATTTGAGATTTGAGATTTGACTATAACGGATGCCATCAAATCGCGCCAAATTTGCGCTCACTTCCGCCGGCATAATAATATAATAAGAAGACAAGGCGTATTTCGTATGCGGCAGACTAATTTCCTTAAATTCAAAACCTTGCGATTTTAAAATATTTATCGTTTCCTGAACCGCTTTTTGGGTTTCTTTATCAAGACCCTTAATAAAATATTCTTTTGGCAATCCGATTTTCAATTTTTTGATTTTTTCAAAATCCGGATTCAATAATTCATCGCTATATCTGCCAGTCGACGGATTAACGCTTGTGGAATCAAATTCGTCTTTCCCGCTGATTTCTTTGAATAAAATCGCCGCGTCTTCAACGGTTTTCGTTATGGGTCCGATTTGATCCAAACTGGACGCCATTGCCATCAATCCATAACGCGAAACCGCACCGTAAGTCGGCTTTAATCCGACCACACCGCAAAAATTGGCTGGCTGGCGGATTGAACCGCCGGTATCCGAACCCAAGGCCGCCACGCACATATTCGCGGCAACAGCGGCCGCCGAACCGCCGGAAGAACCGCCCGGCACTCTTTCCAAATCGCGGGGATTTCTCGTTTTCTGAAAAGCGGAATTCTCCGTTGACGAACCCATGGCAAATTCATCCATATTGGTCTTTCCTAAAAATATCGCGTCGGATTTTTTTAATTTTTTAATGACTGTGGCGTCATAACTCGCTTTGTAATTTTCCAAAATTTTTGAAGCCGAAGTCGTTATTTCCCCGTTTATTAAAATATTGTCTTTAATCGCCAGAGGAACGGCGCCAAGAACGCCTATTTTGCCGCTACTGTTTAATTCGGCGTCAACAATATTCGCTTTCGCCAAAGCCGCGTCTTCGCTTGTTCGCAAATACGCGCCGATTTCTTTATCCCGCGATTTTATCAAATCAAAAACCGCTTTCGTAATTTCAAGAGCGGAAAATTTTCTATCAACCAACCCCTGATGAAATTTTTTAATGGTTAAATTTTTTAAATCCATTTTATTCAAAAACGCCGGGAACCTTCAAAAAATCCCTTTCTTTTTCCGGAAAAGCGTTGATTAAATCAATCGCCGGAGTTTCGCATTTTATTTCTTTGTCCTCACAGAAAACATTTGTCAATTCCGCGGCGCCGGCCATCGGCTCAACGCCGGAAACGTCAACTTCTTTCAATTCCTCAAAATGACCGAAAATAGCGGCTAAGTCGCCCAATAATTTTTCTTCTTTGCTTGAATCAATTTCAATTCTCGCCAATTCCGCCAATTTTTCCAAAGTTTGCTTATTGATTTTTTCGCTCATAAATTTTTTCAATATCTTTTTCCATTTTCCCTATTTTTTCTTTAAGCTCAAACAAAACTTTCATCTGAGCGCGCTGTAAATCCAATTCAGTTCTTATTTCCGATTCTTCTTTTTCTTCTATCTTCTTTTCCTGTTTCAGACCGGAAAAAATAATGTAATGGCCGATAAAAAACGAAACAAAAAGTCCGGTCATTAAAAGGATAATTAAACTGATTATAATGGAAGCCATTGCGCCCAAACCGATTTCATCCGCCAAATGCCAAATTCCGCGCCAAAAAAGCACAATTCCGGTTCCGCCGACCAAGGCGTACAAAATCGGATAATGGCTTAATTTACTTCTTAACTTATCCTCTAATTTGTCAAAAAATTTTATTATTTTTCCCGCCATTTTACTTTTAATAATTTATTCCAACTGCTTTTTTTACTTCTTGCATTGTTTTTGCGGCAATTAATTTCGCTTTTTCCGCGCCGCTTTGCAAAATTTTTCTGACTTTATCCGGATTTTCCTTAAGTTTTTTCAGATCTTTTTGAAACGGCTCTAAAAACCCGACAACCGCTTCACCGACATCTTTTTTGAATTCACCGTAATTCTTCCCTTCATATTCCTTTTCAAGCTGTTTTATTGTTTTTCCGGAAGCCAGCGAATAGATTTCCAAAAGATTGGAAATGCCGGGCTTTTTTTCTTTATTGTAAATTACTTCTTTTCCCGAATCCGTTACCGCTCTTTTTATTTTTTCTTTTATTAAATTCGGCTCGTCGGTCAAAGCGATGTAATTGGCGGGGCTCTTGGCCGATTTTGACATTTTTTTCAGCGGATCATCCAATCCCATAATGCGCGCGCCTTCTTTTCTGATAATCGCCTGCGGAACAACAAAAATATCGCCGTACAAATTATTAAACCTTCTGGCAAGCGTTCTGGCAAGCTCAACATGTTGTTTTTGGTCTTCACCCACCGGCACAAAATCCGTTTTGTAAAGCAAAATATCGGCTGCCATTAAAACCGGATAATTAAAAAGTCCGACATTAACTTTACTGCGAAATCTTTTCGCTTTGTCTTTAAATTGCGTCATTAATTCCAATTCCGGAATTTTCGCGATTGTATTCAAAATCCACGCCAATTCCGTATGCTCTGACACATCGGATTGAATAAAAATCGTCGATTTCTCCGGATTTATGCCGGCCGCCAGATAAATCATCGCGGTTTCTAAAATTTTTTCGCGAAGCTTTTTCGGCTCCTGATAAACTGTCATCGCGTGATAATCAACAATGGAAAACACGCATTTATGTTTATTCTGCAACTCCACCCATTGCTTAATGGCGCCCAAATAATTGCCCAAATGAAGAACCCCGCTCGGCTGCGCCGCCGAAAAAACCACTTTATTTTTAAAATCCTTTTGCATATATACAGATTATATTATTTTCTCAATAAAATCAAAAATTCTTTTTCGTTTAAAATTTTTACGCCTAATTGTTTAGCTTTTTCATATTTTGAGCCGGGGTCGGCGCCGGCGACGACATAATCGGTTTTTTTGCTCACGGATTCCGAAACATCGCCGCCTAATTCGCGGATTTTTTCTTTAGCCTCGTCGCGGCTCATTAATTCCAACGCGCCCGTTAAAACAAAAGTTTTTTCACTTAACTTTTTAACTTTTAAACTTTGAAACTTTGAAACTTTCACTTCTACGCCGACTTTTTCCAATTTTTCCAGAAATTTAATATTTCTCTCTTCGCGAAACCAGTCATAAACGCTTTGCGCCACTTTCGGCCCAATATCGGGGATTTTTTGCAAATCTTCAATAGAAATATTTTGAAAAATTTTCAAAATATCATTAATTTTGATTTTTGTCCGCCAGCTGGCGGATTGATTTTTAATTTTATCTGCTAAAAGCCGACTGGTCTCTTCTCCGATATGCAAAATCCCCAAGCTGTAAATAAAACGCGAAAGAGATATTTTTTTACACTCATTGATTTCGCGGATTATGTTTTGCGCTGATTTCTCGCCAAACCGCTCCAAAACCGCGATATCCCCTTCTTTTAATTCAAAAATATCAGCGGCATCGGAAATCAATCCTTCATCCAAAAACCTGTCTAAAATTTTTCCGCCCAAACCGCGAATATCAAAAGCCGTCCGTGAAACAAAATGCCGAAGAAATCTGCTATTTTTAGCGCCGCATTTCGGATTTGAACACCGATAAATTACGCCTTCGGCAACTATTTTAGTATTATCAATCGGACAATGTGTCGGGACTTTAAACTCTTTTTCTTTACCGGTCCGCAATTCTTTTAAAACCTTGTTTACTTGCGGAATAACGTCGCCGGCACGGCTCACAATCACCGTATCGCCTATTTTCAAGCCCAATCGCCTAATTTGATCAAAATTATGAAGTGTGGCGTGGGTGATTTTTATGCCGGTCAATTCCACTTGTTTCAGAATTGCCACCGGAGTCAAGGCGCCTGTTCTGCCGACCTGCACTTTTATGTCTTCAACGATTGTCGTCGCTTCCTTGGCGGAAAATTTATAAGCGATGGCCGCTCGCGGCGCTTTGCCAACAACGCCAGCCGCATTAAAAATTTTATTGTCATTAGTAATCACAACAACGCCGTCAATCTCGTACGGAAGTTTTTCGCGATTTTTTTCCTCGCCCCAATGATTCCTGAATTTAAAAACTTCTTCAAGGGATTTCACCGGCTGATTATGTAGATTAGTTTTAAACCCGAACGCTTTCAATATCTGGTGCTCTTCTTCATGAGTTTTTTGCCCCAAATCCGCTACAATGCCGTATTGAAAAGAATCAAGCTTGCGGCTGGCGGTTATTTTCGGGTCAAGCTGGCGCATTGAACCGGCCGCCATATTGCGCGGATTGGCGAAAATTTTCTCGCCTTTTTTCTCCTGTTCTCTGTTTATTTTTTCAAAATCTTTTTTATTGATAAAAACCTCTCCCCTTACCACAAGACGCCGCGGAATTTGGAATTTAGTCCGCCAGCTGGCGGATTGGATTTTGGATTTCTCAAGCTCAAGCTTGAGTGGAATCGCTTCAATGGTTTTCAGATTTTGCGTAATGTCTTCGCCGATTTGCCCGTCGCCGCGCGTAGAACCCTGAACGAAAATCCCGTTTTCATAAACAAGCTCAATAGCTAAGCCGTCAATTTTCAACTCGCAATAGAATTCCGGTTTTATTTCACTTTTTAAATAATTCTGAATACGAACAAGCCAATCCCGCATATCTTCTTCCGAAAAAGCGTCGTTGAAAGACAGCATTGGCGTATCATGCCGGACTTTTTTAAATCCTTTTAGCGGCTTACCGGCCACTCTTTGCGTGGGCGAATCCGAAGTAATCAGTTCCGGATATTGCGTTTCTAAATCAAAAAGCTCTTTTTTAAGGGAATCCAAAGCCGAGTCGGAAATTAAAGACTTGTCTAAAACATGATAAGCGTAGCGATAACGGTTTATTTCACTTCGTAATTTTTCAATTCTTTTCTTCGCTTCGTTTTTGTTCATTTAAACATTATATCAATAAAAAACAGCCGCGTGAACGGCTAATTTTTTATTGATATAATCCTTTCGTTTTCTTTTTCTCCGTATTTTAACTTTATCGCAATAACTTTTTTCGGCAGTATACGCCCTATTCTTTCCGGCCATTCTATTAAAACGATGTTTTCCGGATTATTTAATATTTCTCTTATTCCCATATTTAAAATATCTTTCGGCTTGTGGATGCGGTAGCAATCAATATGATAAATTGATTTATAATCTTTATAACTTTTAACTTTATAACTTTTAACTATTGTGAAGGTGGGACTGGTGATTTTTTTTCTGATTCCCGCGCCGCGCAAAAAACCTTGGACAAAAGTCGTTTTGCCGGCTCCCAAATCGCCGCTTAAAGTCAACGTCAACGCAGATTTGCGCAAAAATTTAGCGCCTAAAATTTCCCGCGCCAATAATTTCGCGATTTTTTTCGTTTGAAACGAAGAAGTTGTTTTAATCAAACCTTACTCTTAATTTTTTCGGTTTGTCGCGGAGAATTTTAGGAAGAACAATTCTTAAAATTCCATTCCTGAAAGAAGCCACCGCTCTATCGGCGTCAATTTCTTGCGGCAAAATAACAGTACGGGTGAATTTCCCCCAAAAACATTCTTGGCAAAGATATTCCTTGTTGGAATCTTTGTCTTCTTTGGAACGCTTGCCGTTTATGGTAACCGAATCAATCGTTATTGAAACGTCTATGTCTTCCCCTTTTACGCCGGCAATCGCCGACTCTATCACATAACTCGTATCCGTCGCGTAAACGTCAACCGCCAACTGGCCCTCTTCTTGTTCGTCGGCCATTTCATTAGTTTTATCTTTTAAATCTTTTTCCATTTTTATATTTTCCTTGCCGCTATTTTCATCGGCAGCAAATTTAAAACTCTTTCCGTTTTGCCGACCATTTGAAGAGTTAAAACCGGAAAATTTTCCATCCGGCCCAACGCCGGCCAATTTTGCAAAAAAATTTTTCTCATCCATAAAATTTTATTTTATTTGTTCAAAATCCTTAAAAACGACCAATGCGATAATTATCAATAAAAACAGCGGATAAAGTAACATGCTTAAAACGCTTATCTTGCTGGAAATAAGTATAAGATAATTGAAAAAACCGTGCAAGACACTGGCGATGACAAGACCTGTAATAATTTTTAATTTCCATCCGCCGGCCGACGGATTAATTTTCAATAAACCCTTTGCCCAATAATAGCCGACAATGGCCGAGCTTAAAGCGTGCAATAAAGTGGCGCCATTGAAACGAATAACTAAAAGTCCGTAAATTCCGCCGTCTTGCCAACCGTTGTCTATGAAAGCGCTCGCGGCCAAAAAGATATTTTCCAAAGCCGCGAACCCCAAAGCCGCGGTAATCATATAAATCATCGCGTCAACCGGCTCGTCGAAATCCTTATCGCCTTTCACGGTGGCGTAAACCACCAAAAATTTCAAAACTTCCTCAACCGCCCCTAAAACCAAAAAAGAGAAAAAATCAAATTCTCCGATTTTAAAAAAATTCAAAATGTCCTTGAAAAAAATCTGGAAAACCACCGCCATAAAAGCGACTATCATTCCCCAGATAAAAACCCGCGCCAGCTTTTTTTTCGGCTCCGGGTGGTCATCCTCTTTCAAAAAGAAAACAAGCCAGATTAAAGACGGCAAAACGCCGAGCAAAATAGCAAAAATCAACATTAATAAATTATACTTGAAAATTTAATTTTATTCCCATTTGTCAACCATTAAAAAGTCCGCATTTTTACTGGGCAAATTCTGGTAAATTTCCTCGGTAATAAACGGCATAAAAGGATGGAGGAGTTTAAGAACAGTATAAAGTATAAAGTATAAAACAGTAAGCGTTTCGGCTGAATTGTTGTTTTTTGAATATTCAATGTATTTATCCGCTAAATCATGCCAGATAAAATCATAAAGCGTATGAAGCGCCTGTCCGAATTCATAATTTTCAATATCTTTTTCAACGGATTTTTTCACTTGTTCTAATTTCTCCAAAATTTCTTTATCTTCTTTTGATAATTTTAAATTTGAAAATTCATTGGAAATTGGAAATTGGAAATTGGAAATTCCAGTTCGTTCCAAGACGAATCTGGCTATATTCCAAATTTTATTAGCAAATTTCTTTCCGGCCATCACGTGTTCTTCCGCCCAATGAATATCCTGTCCGCCCATCGCCTGCCAAATCAAACCGAAACGCGTGGCGTCGGCGCCGTATTTTTCAATCAATCCCATCGGGTCTATTCCGGTCCCAAGCGATTTTGACATTCGCTTGCCGTCTTTGGTTAAAATCGTCGCGTGAATAATAACATCGCTGAACGGCTCCTTGCCCATAAATTCCGTTCCGGAAAACACCATTCTTGCTACCCAAAGGTTGATAATATCGCGCGCGGTTGATAAAACCTGTGTCGGATAAAATTCTTTCAAATCCTTGTTGTTTTTATCGGGCCAACCAAGAGTGGCAAAAGGCCAAAGCGCCGAAGAAAACCAAGTGTCCATAACGTCATTTACGCCTTCAATTGGTATTTTATGCCCCCACCAAATCTGCCGCGAAATACACCAGTCTTTGATGTTTTTCAGCCAATCCAAATAAACCTTTTCCCATTTCTGCGGATGAAATCTTATTCTCCCGCTTTCAACGGCCTTAATGGCTGATTTCGCCAATTCATCCATTTTTACGAACCATTGCAAAGACGGGATCGGTTCCACTATGCCATTACAACGATAACATTTGGCGACGCCATGAGTATAATCTTCCTCTTTTTCCAATAATCCCAATTCTTTCAATTTTTCAATCACTTTTTCCCGACATTCTAAAACTTTTAACCCTTCGCAAATCTCCCCCGCCAATTGAGTCATTCTGCCTTTCTCGTCAATAATTTTATAAATCGGCAAATTATGCTTTTCTCCCATTTGCGCGTCATTAAAATCGTGCGCCGGAGTAACTTTCACCGCGCCGGTGCCGAATTCTTTTTCAACCAAATCATCGGCAATAATCGGAATTTCCCTGTTTTGAATCGGCAATAAAACGGATTGTTCGACAAATTCTTCATATCTTTCATCTTTGGGATTAACCGCCACCGCGGAATCTCCCAACATTGTTTCGGGACGCGTTGTGGCAACAATTATATTACCGCCCCTTTTTAGCGAATATTTGATATACCATAACTTTGTTTTTTCCTCTACATATTCAAGCTCTAAATCTGACAAACTGGTTCCGCAACGCGGACACCAATTTACGACTCTTTCTCCCTGATATATCCATCCTTTTTTATAATAATGATTAAACGCTTCCTGAACCGCTTTTGAATAATTTTCATCCATTGTGAAAGCAGTGCGCGACCAATCGCAAGAAGCGCCCAGTTTTTTAAGCTGGTCCAAAATTATATTCCCGTATTTTTCTTTCCATTCCCAAACTTTTTCCAGAAATTTTTCTCTTCCCAATTGATGGCGGGACAATCCTTCTTTTTTTAATTGTTTTTCAACGACATTCTGCGTGGCAATGCCGGCGTGGTCCGTGCCAGGAATCCAAAGTGCCTTGTATCCTTGCATTCTTTTATAACGAATCAAAATATCCTGAATTGTCGCGTTTAAAGCATGCCCCATATGAAGCGAGCCCGTCACATTCGGCGGCGGAAGAACGATGGTGAACGTTTTACCTTCATTCGGATTATCAGCCCGAGGCTGATGCGCTTCCGGCGCAAAAAAACCGCTCTGCTCCCAAAACTTGTAAATTTTTTCTTCCGTTTCTTTTGGATTATATGGCTGATTAAATTTCTCGTTCATAATGAATCAGCGCGCTCCGTTTTAACGGAGCGGCTCGACATAAATTTCCGTTCTATTCGGGTCCGCGAAAGTGAAGCTCACTGCCGAAGGCGCCGTTGCGCCGAGCAAAACTACTTCTTTCGGGAAAATTATTTTGAAATATCTTTCCTCAAACGCTTTCAAATTGTCCAGTTCGGTTTTGGAAGCGCTGATTTTAATATTATTGGAGGTCGCCAAAAATCCGACCAGCCGGATTTTTCTCAGCGGATAAGCGTTTTCATTGATTATATATCCGCTCACCTCCACGCCCTTGCCGCTCTCGCTCATTTTTACAATCCTTTCTCTGATCTGCGTCTTGGGCTTCGGAAATTTCTCGGTTGCCAGCCATTGAACATCCGAAAAGGAAATTTTAATTTCGCCGATATCGGAATAATTCAAATCCGCGAGTTCAAACACGTATTTTATTTCCGAAGCGTAAATAAAAGAACTGTTGGAAATTGTTTTTATTTTTACGCCGCTTTTATTATAAATATCAAAAACATAAGAAAATCGGCTGGCGCCGTAATTGGTATTGGAATTTTTAATCTGCGTCGCAAACGCCGCTTTGCCGTTAATCGGAAAATAATTGCTCCAAACCGATTGAAGCGGCAATAAAGTTTTTATTTCGCAAGCCGCGCACGGCCCGCCGCAATCAATTCCGATTTCGCCCTGATTTTTTTTCTCGTCAAAACAAGTCGGCGCCGGCTTTAAAAACAAAAAATAAATTCCCGCCAGAATCAAAAAAACAATCGCCAAATATCCGGAACCGTAAATTATTTGCTTAATCAAACGTTTTCCCATTAATAAAATTATACATATTTTCGGCAAATAAAAAAGCCGGCAAACCCTACTTTCCCAGCCGTCGAAACAGCAAGTATCATCGGGACTGCGCACTTTCACTGTCCTGTTCGGAATGGGAAGGAGTGGTGCATACGCAGCTAAATCACCGGCAGAATACCAAACATACCAATAGCAATCGTAAAATTATTTCTGAAACCTAAACGGAAGCGCAGTCCGCCCTGGGCGGACGTGAGCGGGTTGAAGAAATAATTTTACGATTGCGTTTCAAAACTTATCCAACTTATTGAATCTTAAATTTTTGAAGAAAACTGACTTATTAGTACTTCTCGGCTTAACATATTGCTATGCTTACACCTGAAGCCTATCAACGTGGTAGTCTTCCACGAGTCTTGATGTCTAATCTTGGGATGGGCTTCGCGCTTAGATGCTTTCAGCGCTTATCCCTGCCGAACATAGCTACCCGGCAATTCACCTGGTGGCAAAGCTGGTAGACCAGAGGTTCGTTCAACCCGGTCCTCTCGTACTAGGGTCAACTTCCCTCAAACATCAACGCCTGCAACAGATAGAGACCAACCTGTCTCACGACGGTTTGAACCCAGCTCGCGTATCACTTTAATTGGCGAACAGCCAAACGCTTGGGACCTTCTTCAGCCCCGCGCTGTGATGAGCCGACATCGAGGTGCCGAGCGTTGCCGTCGATAAGGACTCTCGGGCAACACTAGCCTGTTATCCCCGGGGTAGCTTTTATCCGGTGTCTCCAACCTTTCTATAAAGAATTGTCGGGTCACTAACTTCCGCTTTCGCGTCTGCGCGGCTTGTCGGCCTTGCAGTTAAGCCGGCTTGTGCGTTTACACGACGAGAGCGATTTCCATCCGCTCCTAGCCGACCTTAATAAACTCCTCCGTTACTTTTTTGGAGGAAAACGCCCCATTTAAACTGCCCGCCAGACACTGTCCCCTGTCGTTTTTGCCGCCAAGGTTAGTCTTTAAAATCTTAAAGATGGCTGTTTCATTGTCGCCTCCACTCCATCCGAAAACAGAGCTTCAAAGGCTCGCCACTACGCTACGCATCAAAATCTTAAAAACAATATCAAGCTGCAGTAAAGCTCCCGGGGTCTTTTCGTCCCGCTGCAGGTACCCCGCGTCTTCACGGGAATCGCATTTTCACCGAGCTCTTCGTTGAGACAGTTCTCCAGTCGTTATACCATTCGTGCGCTCCGGAACTTACCCGGAAAGGAATTGCGCTACCTTAGAACGATTATAGTTATCGCTGACATTGACGAGGACTTGAACCAGTCAGCATGCGCTTGCGCGCACACCGCCAGTCTTAATCTTCTCGCATCGGTCAGGCATCACCCCCTATACATCCTCTTGCGAGTTCGCAGGGAGCTGTGTTTTTGTTAAACAGTCGCTAGAGATACTTTCGCTGCGACCGCCAAAATTTTCTTGCGAAAATTTAGGCGGTAGGCCTTATTGCGAACTTACGGCCGCTTTTTTGCCGAGTTCCTTAACGAAGACTCACTCGTTCTCCTTAGGCTTCTCGCCTCACCCACCAGTGTCGGTTTACGGTACGATGTCTATTTAACTAACCTTAGAAGTTTTTCTCGGAAGACTCTTCAATTGAATTTCTACCCGTAAGCAAATTCTGCCGGCTTCCGAATTTCGCCATTAAAAGCAATTCCGCGGATTTTCCTGCGAAACAATTCTAGAAACAAGCAACGCCAAACCATTAAGGCGCTCAATCTTTTTTTCTTCGTCACTCCATCGAATTAAATAGACGGGCTGGAATATTAACCAGCTTCCCATCAGCTGCGGCTTTCGCCATTGCCTTAGGATCGCCTAACCCTCCGCCGATTTCCGTTACGGAGGAACCCTTGGATTTTCGGAGTACCGAATTCTCATCGGTATTGCGGTTACTCATGCCAACATTCTCTCTTCCAAACACTCCACCGGCTCTCGCGAGTCCGGCTTCAGCGCGTTTGAAATGCTCTCCTACCACTCTCCGCCAAAGGCGGAGAATCCGTGTCTTCGGTAACTTGCTTAGCCCCGGTAAATTTTCGGCGCAATCCGCCGTCGAATAGTGAGTTGTTACACACTCTTTAAAGGATAGCTACTTCTAAGCTAACCTCCTATCTGTCTATGGCGAATTACTACCTTTAACACTTAGCAAATATTTAGGGACCTTAGACGACGATCTGGGCTGTTTCCCTTTCGAACATGGAGCTTAGCCCCCACATTCTAACTGCCGGACTTCCATATCCGTATTCGGAGTTTGACTAAGAAGCCGAGGTTTCCCCCATTACTTCTCAACCAGTAGCTCTACCCCAGATATGTTTTTGCCCGACGCTAACCCTAAAGTTATCTCGGAGAGAACCAGCTATTACCAGGTTCGATTAGCTTTTCACTCCTTACCCTAATTCATCCGAAGGTTTTGCACAACCAACCGGTTCGGACCTCCACAGAGTTTTACCTCCGCTTCATCCTGATCAGGGTAAGCTCACCTGGCTTCGGGTCTTATTCATGCTGCTAAAAACGCCCTATTAAGACTCGGTTTCCCTTTGCCTCCATTCCGTAGAACTTAGACAAGCAACATAAATAAACTCGTTGGCTCATTCTTCAATAGGCACACGGTCGTCCTTGCGGACTTCCGTTCCTTGTAGACATATGGTTTCAGATACTATTTCATCGGCCTCACCGGCCTGCTTTTCACCTTTCCCTCACGGTACTAGTTCACTATCGATCATCAAACATATTTAGCCTTTCCGGATAGTGCCGGATGATTCCCTCGAAGCATTCTGTCATCGAGGTACTTAAGATCAAAAACTAAAGAGTTCTTCGGTTTTCGTTTACGGGACTATCACCCGCTATGGTTCAACTTTCCAGCTGATTCAACTAACCAAAGAATTTGTAACTCCTCCACCTTCCGCAAATCGCGAAACGCAAAAAGTAATTGCACTTCGCGAAAAGCAAAAGAGTGTCTCTGTCTTGCAACCCCTACAAAAATTTTCTTGCGAATTTTTCCATAGGTTTAGGCTCTTCCCTTTTCACTCGCCGCTACTAAGGGAATAAATTATTATTCTATTATCCTCCGCTTACTGAGATGTTTCACTTCAGCGGGTATGCTCCCGTCTTGCGACGGATAATCAAGTTTTGCTTGATTGGGTTTTCCCATTCGGAAATCTCCGGATCAAAGGTTGCTAAGCACCTCCCCGAAGCTTATCGCAGCCACGCCACGTCCTTCATCGCTGTTTGATGTCAAGGCATCCACCATACGCCCTTAATTTAATATCTTCTCGAATTTAAGATTCAAGAAGTTGGACAATTTATATTTACTCTACCCCGCGTTTCGGGGATTGCCGTTTTTCAATTTTCAAAAAACCTTCCGTCCAACAAATTCCGTTTTCCTTACCAGCCGAAATTATTTTTTATTAAAAATGATTTTGGCTGAAAAAGAAAAACCCGCTTGCAAGCGGGAGGAAACAACATAAAAAGTCGCTAAAATCCTCATCCGCTTAATATGTTTTTTACAGTAATCATTTTATTAATATATTAGACAATATATAGGAACACCGCAAACCTTGTCAAGAGGACAAAGTCGGCTCCTGATTCATTGCCGCAAACTTCTCGTATTCCGGCAATTCTTCTATTTTGGACAAACCGAGATGTTTAATTAAATCAATGCTCGCCCGATATTGATAGCTTCCCTCAACGCGCTCAATCAAGCCGCGCATCATCAAATTGCGGATTGTAAAGCTTGAATTGACGCCGCGAAAATAATCTATTTTCGCGCGCGTAACCGGACCGAAATAAGCGATTAAAGATAATGTTTCCAAAGCCGCCGGAGTCAGATTTTCTTTGAATTCCTCTTTAATAAATTCTTCCAAAAATCCGGAAAATTCCGGTTTGGTCGCCAACTGAACTTTGTCATTTTGAAAAATCAATCTCAATCCCCTGCTTTCGCTTTCCAAATCTTTCCGCAAATTATCCAATGCATTTTTTACATTTTCCAATTCAACATTCAATAATTTAACAATTTTATCAATCTCCATCGGCTCGCCGTAAGAAAACAAAAGCGCCTCCAATGCGGCTATAGTATTTTTATTTTTAAGTTTTAATTCATTATTCATAATTCATTATTCTTATTTATCATTATATTACCAAATCCGCTCTTTTGTTCAACTTTTATCATTTGCTCCCTTAACAGATGCAGCAGCGCCAAGAAAAGCACGATGATTTCCGAACGGGATTTGGCTTTGATAATTTCGCTGAAATTCCCGATGCCTTGCTCTATTTTTTTCGCGATTTCTTCTATTTTTTCTTCCAGTTTAATCAAAGAAGATTCTATGGTCTGCGTTTCAAGATTTAATTTGTTTAATTCCGAGAAAATTGCGCCGATTGCGCTTTTTAAAGATTCAACGCTCATATTCGGCGCCGGATAAAATACGGGTTCGGAGTTATAAAGCAACGGACGGGAAACAGAAAAATGTTTCTGTTCAAAAAGTTTTTTCAATAAAATAATGGCGGGCTTAAATTCCGCGTATCGCCTGATACGACCTTCCAAATCTTTAATGTCCCGCTCTTCTTCTTCGCTTAATTTCAAATCCGGCAAAATAGCTTTTGATTTTATTAAAAGCAAAGCCGCGGCAATCGCCACGAAATCAGCCAACATTCTCGGTTCAACCATTTCTATTTCTTTCAAATAGTTTAAAAAGTCAGCCGTCACTTCCGCCAGATTCAAATCCGTTATTTCCATTTTTTTCTCCTCAATCATTTCCAAAAGCTTTTCAATCGGCCCGGAAAATTGTTCAAGTTTTAATTCGTACATATTCGCATTATTTTGTTTAAAATTCGCATTATTCGCGATTACTCCAACGCTTCGCGCGTATAAACATTGCTTGGGCTCCACAACATATAGCCGTTTATCAAATCCGGCGTACTGCTCGCGGAATCATAAACCGCCTGGATTTGCTTTTTCACTTTTTCCGCGTCATAATCCGCGCCCAAATCAAAATCCTGAAGCCAAGGGCGCAGCTTTGGCGACTTATTCGTCGCCAAAGAATTTCCAATTTTCAATTTCCAATTTCCAATTCTTTGCAGCGCCGATTCCATTGAATATTTTACCACTTCATAAGGATAATTCGCGGGGTTTTTGTATCCCAAAAACATTTTGGCGTAATGCGAAGGATAAATCATCGGACTCACGTAATCAAAATATTTATAAGCGTCTTCAATAATCTGGCCTATACCTAAATCATCGCTGTTGATTGTCGCCTGGCCAAAAAGGTCGGCTGAAATTTTCGCATTCGGTAATTGTTCGCGCAGATAAGCGAAAAAATTTTTAATTATTTCGTGTTTCGGTATTTGCTCATCCCAAATCGGAAATTTCATATCGCCGACAAATCCATCAGAAGCGAAACGGATATAATCAAAATTCAATTCGTCAAATCCCCTGTCCGCCGCGTCTTTGGCAATGGCGATATTGTAATCCCAAACTTCTTTGCTCGCCGGATCCATCCACGCCAATTTTTTATGGTCAAGCCATAAGCCGCCACTCTTGCTTTGCACCGCCCAATCCGGGCGGGCTTTTGCCAAAATTGGGTCTTGAAAAACCGTGATGCGCGCGATAACGTAAATCCCTTCATCGTGAAATCTTTTTATTAAAGAATTTATTTTAGCTGTCCTGATTTCTTTGGCTTTATATTTTTCCACATCGGAATTTTTTATGTCGTAAGTCACATATCCGGAAAAATCTTTTATGTCCAAAACAACCGCGTTTAATTCCGTTTCCTTAATCAGATTTATTAAATAACTTATTTTCTTCTCGCTGCTTCCGGACCAACTCGTCATATAAACCGCTTTGATTTCTTGCGGAGGTTCAGCGAGCGGCTTTTGATTTCCAATGTCTTCATTGGATTTTTTAATTACAAGAGAACTGGTGGCGTATGGCAAAACGCGCGCTTCCGGCACATTCAGCAAATCATTGGCGCTGATTTTAGAAGTGTTTTTCTTAAACAAAAATAAAAATCCGGCCAATAAAGCCGTTAAAATCGCCAAAGATATGACAAGATAACGCATATTATTGAAAAAATCTTACAGTGTAATTCCAAGAATCGCCACCGTAGCCGCAATCATCATCGGTCCTAGCTCTGTGATAAAGACGACAAGCGCCGCTGTCGTATTTTAAATACAGATAACTGCCATTGTCGCAACTGTCGTTAAAAATTTCTTTTTCGCCGCTGTTCGCTCCAAAAATCGCGCTTTCTCCCAAAGTCGGCTTTGGACTTCTGGACACTGATAAAACTTGCCATTTGCGATAGCCGCACGGCGCCGTTAATGCCACTTCTCCGTGCCTGGCCACTCCGGAATAATTTTTATCGTCAACCAAACAAGCCGCGGTATTGCACGCCTGGCTTGTCGCTATTTTTGACGAAGGACATTTGTCCTGAGATGCGATTTGACCGTCTGATCTTTTGCAACTTATTGTCCTATTTTGCGTTCCTCCCCCGCATGGAACACTGCAAGCGCCCCATGCGTTTCCGACCCATGAATAAGTGTAAGAAAAACCGACAGAAACAACAGATTCATTGGTATTCCCGTCTTCATCCGCGCAACTTAAAACATAAGTTTTTTTATAAGTAATATTTTTAACTTCTTCGCTGCCGCTTGCGGCTTTTGGCCCAAACCAATCACCCGAGGCTATGCAGGATTTAACATTAGCCGCAGACCAAGTAAGCATTGTTGAGCCGCCATAAGACACTGTCGCGGGATTGGCTGAAAAAGAAATCGTGGCCGGCGCGGCTCCCGCATTCACAAACACAAACCTCCTTGTGCTGCCGCCGCTGCCTTGGCAAATTAAAGTGTAAACTCCGCTGCGAACAAGATTTTTAATTTCTTCCGAGCCTCTTAATTTTTTTTCTCCCGACCAATCGCCGGAAGCTGCGCAAGATTTAGCGTTGCTTACGGACCAATTAAGAGCCGTGGAACCGTTATAAGGCACCGTATCGGAATCAGCGTAAAAAGAAATTATCGGAGCCGGAATTGAAGTTGTTTTCGGCGCCACTCCTTGTTTTTGTTCTTGTCTTTGTTCTTGAACAACCGGTTCTTCGCCATAATTGAAATAATAGAAAAGTTCGTTCAGCTTCGCTCTTGTTTTAGACTTAACGCAACCGCTTGCGGGAACAATGCCGTAATTTTCCTGAAATTTTTTAACCGCTTGAAAAGTGGCGTCATCGTAATTTCCCGTAATTTGTTCCTTGGAATTTAAAATCCCTTCAAAAAACAAGGCGGTCTGCAAAGCTCTGACATCCGGGTCATTCTTTAATCCCGAACAAAAGTCTTTTTTCCAAAAATATTGGAAATTTTTAAACAAATCCGCAAGCGAACCGTTTGAAGAAATCGCTTCTTCGCCAATGTTAACAGATACTGAATCGGAAACTTCTTTGCCGTCCTTATCAACGCAAACAAAAATATATTTTGTCGATTTAACGATATTGCCGACTGATTGGGAACCGGAATTTCCCACAGGACTATACCAACTATCCGGAACGTCGCCGGAAATAAAACAATTGTCAACTTCTTTGGATTCCCAAATTAAATTCACCGACGCTGAAAATGGAACGGTAATCGGACCATCAACGCCATTCACTTTAAGGTCCGCCAAAGGCATTAAGTCTGAAATAATTTTCGGCTGTGAAGATATTTTCCAAACCGCTATTCCTCCGGCAATAATCATTGCCGCGATTATGCCTGGAATTAAAATTTTCGCTATTAATGGCATTTTATAAGATTACCAAGTTTTGCTTTTAATCGCAATCCAATTATAATGTTTTCATGCTCGCCATTTACCGCAAATATCGGCCTAAAAAACTGGAAGACTTGCTCGGACAAGAAGCCATTGTTGAAGTTTTAAAAAACGCCGCCATCAACAATAAACTGGCGCACGCTTATCTTTTTTACGGCCCGCGCGGAAGCGGAAAAACCACCACTGCGCGCCTAATCGCCAAAATCGCCAACTGCGAAAAGCGGCGCGATAACGAGAAATTCCGAACGCTCGGCGAACCGTGCAATAAATGCAAATCCTGCGTTGAAACGGACGAAGGGAAAGCTTTTGACATAATTGAAATTGACGCCGCCTCCAACCGCGGCATTGACGAAATTCGCGATTTGAAAGAAAGTATCCGCGTTTCGCCGGCCGCCTATTCTTATAAAGTTTACATCATTGATGAAGCGCACCAGCTCACCAAAGACGCTTTCAACGCCCTGCTTAAAACCCTGGAAGAGCCGCCGGCTCACGCCATTTTTATTCTGGCGACAACCGAAACCGAAAAAATGCCCGCGACAATCGTTTCCCGCACCCAACGTTTCCATTTCAAGCGATTGCCTTTGATGACCATCGTTGAAAAACTGAAATCAATCTGCAAAACGGAAAAAATAAAAGCCGACGACGACGCCTTGGAATTGATTGCCGCTTCGGCCGAAGGAAGTTTCCGCGACGCCGAATCGCTGATTGACCAAATCGCTTCTCTGGAAGAAAAAATTTCCTTGGAAACGGTTGAAAGAATTCTGGGGCGCGTCGGATTTTCCCGCACCGCAAAAATGGCGGAATTGCTGATTGAAAATAATCTTGAAAAATCCCTTAACTATTTGTCGCAAATAAACGAAAACGGCCACAATCTCGTCCAATTCAACAAAGACTTGATTCATTATTTGCGCCGCGTTCTGGCTTTGAAATTTTCATCCGCTCTGGAAAACGAATTTAAAAAAGAAATTACCGACGCGGAATTGCAAACGCTGAAAAAACACAGCCAGATGATTAATTCGCCGGCCATTGAACAGAAAACAATTAATCTGATTAAATCTTTAATCAGGGCCTACACTGAAATGCGCTACTCTCCTTTTGCCATCGCGCCGATGGAAGTGGCGATAATTGATAATCTTAAATAAAATTAAAAAACGCCCATCAGGCGTTTTTTAATTTTAAACTATCTGGTTATTGAAATCGTCTGCGGGTCGGCTGTTTCGCTCGCGGCTAACGGCGCGGAAACCGTAATTCTTCCGGTCGTGGCGCTCTGGTAAATCTGATATTTGGTGTCAGCAGCCGCTCCGCCATTCGGGTCAACCACCATTGACGCGACATAAGTCGGCACCACGCAAGCTTCCAAATTAATCAACCCGGCGCCGGTTCCGATATTGGTGGAAGTGGCTGGAAGAGTTACCGTGCTGGCTCCGCAAGTAGTGTTCCAAATTCCTTTGTTATCCGCCATTCTCTGGCCAACCGCGTTCAAAATGGTATTGGCGTGGCTCCAGCGCTGGGTATTTCTGGCTTGGGCGAATTGCTTCGCCGGATTCAAAGCCACGATAACAATGCCGGCCAAAATCGCGATAATGGCGATAACTATCAAAAGCTCGATCAATGTAAAACCTTTCTTCAGGTTTAAATATATAATTTTTTAAATATTAATTTCTTTCGACCTTTATATTTTATTATATTATATCAAATCCCTCATAAACTTGCCAATTCTTCCCAAGAAACAATGGAAAGAGTGGCGGCGTCAACCGTAATTTTAAAATTAGCGACGGCATTCTGAACAATGGCTTTGGTTTTGATGATTTTCTGGTTGCCATTGGTTTCCAGCGCTGAAATCGCGCATTGCTCATCGCCAATAGCAATATTTTCATTGCCGCCGTAATTGCTATTTTCAGCCAATTTTACCAACGCTGTTTCCGCGCAAGCTTCGGCCAAACTGTTCGCTGTTTCTTTAAGCGAAGAATCCAAAATATTAAAACGATTGAAAAATCCGGAAAAGCTCACGGCAAAAACAACGCCCATTATCAAAACGGAAATTATCACCGCCGAAGTTATGGCAATATAACCTTTATTCATTTTCTTAAATAAACCGTGATTTCATACGGCTTCCCGTTAATTTGAAAACCGGTTTTTATCCCCGCCGGCTTGCTTCCGCTTGCCGCCAAATACTCAAAAACAAGATTGCTGATTTTGACATTTTGATTGTTCAAAATAACCGGCTCGGCTGCCCCCTTTTTTAATCTTAAATTATCCGAATTCAAATCAAAAACCAAAGGATTGCCGGAAAAATTTATTTTATTGATTGAAAGGATGGAACCGGTCGCGCCGGAAATCGGATTATTAATAACATCAACACCGCTAAGCGCCCACCCGATTTTCCGCAATAAAAAATTAGCTTCCTCTTCAACCATAATTTTTTTGTTCAACCCCTCGCTGCTGTCAATAATCTGATAAGCGGCAACCAAAGAAAACCCGACAACAATGGAAATTAAAGCGGCGTATATTAATGTTTCAATTAAGGTAAATCCTTTCATTTTATTGCGATGTGATAATTCTTAGCGCATCATTACTGCGCACCGAAACATAAACCAAATTATCTTCATAATCTATGCCGGTCGCCACTTGCGGAAAATTAAAATAACTCCACAAGCTCGGATTATTCGGGTCGGATATATTTATAACTTGAAATTCGCGATTGCTGTTTGAAGAAGC
>JAJYWO010000003.1 GCA_021791445.1 bacterium
TAATTATATTATTACCATGACGCTTTCTTTATTCCCGGTATTTCTCCCTTGCCGGCCATCTCCCGGAAACAAATCCTGCACAATCCGAAATTTCTCATATATCCTCTTTTTCTGCCGCATTTAAAACAGCGACGGACGATTCGCGTTGAAAATTTCGGTTCTTTTTTCGCTCTCGCGATTGTTGATGTTTTAGCCATTTTTTTTCAGTGGAATTCCCAAATTCCTGTATAATTCTACGGCTTCTTCCCTGTTTTTAGCATTACTTACAATACTGATTTCCAAACCAAAGTCAAACTTCAAAACCTCGGGGTTAATTTCCGGGAATACGACGTTTTCCTTCAATCCGATTGTCAAATTTCCGCCGTGGTCAACGCACTTGAGGTCGATTCCTCTGAAATCTTTTACGCGCGGCAAAACGATCTTAACCAACCTTTCCAAAAAATCCCTCATTCTTCCCCGCCTTAAAGTCGCCTTTATTCCCACCACCTGGCCTTGCCTTACTTTAAAACCCGCAATTGATTTTTTAGACGACGTCAACGCCGGCTTTTGTCCGGTTATCGAGGCAAAATCCTTGGTTATTTCGGGTAAAATTTTTTCAACAAAATTCGGCTGCTGGCTCATTCTGCCAAGCCCGACATTGACGACGATTTTTTGCAATCGCGGCTTCGCCAATTCATTATTCTTTCCCGATTTTGTTTTTTTGATGTTTTTCTTGTCCATGGTTATATATTCGCTTTGCACTTCTTGCAAATTCTCATTTTATTTCCTTTTTCAACTTTATATCCGATTCTCGCCGCCCTGCCGCAAGAAGAACAAATAATGGCAACGTTCGAAACGTCAACCGGCCTCGGAACGGAAATTATCTGTCCTTTTTCCCCCTGTTTTTTGGGACGGACATTCTTTTTATACACATTTAAATTTTCAACCAAAACTTTGCCGTTTTTCAAAAAAACTTTCAAAATCTTTCCGGTCTTGCCCTTGTCTTTGCCAACCATTATTTTTACTGTGTCATTTTTATGAATCTTCATACTATTTCTTCAGCCATCGTCACAATTTTTTCAAACCCCTTTTCCTTTAATTCCCTCGGAATGGGCCCGAAAATTCTTGTCGCTTTCGGCTCTTTTTTTTCATCAATCAAAACCGCGGCGTTTTCGCTGAATCTGATATACGAACCGTCTGCGCGGCGCATAGGCTTTCTTTGGCGGACGATCACCACCTTCACAATATCTTTCTTTTTAACGGCTTTTCTCGGTTCCGCCGTTTGAACGGAAGTAATAATAACATCGCCTATTTCCGCGTAGCGACGCCTTGTTCCGCCGAGAATCCTAAAACAACGGACTATTTTCGCCCCGCTGTTATCCGCCACTTTTAAAATTGAACGTTCTTGTATCATATTTTATTTATTATTTTCCATCTTTTTTCCTTGCTTATCGGCCTTGTTTCTTCTATGACGACAATGTCGCCCTTCTTATACTCGTTTTTTTCGTCATGCGCCTTGAATTTTTTCGTAATCTTGTAATATTTTTTGTAGCGCGGGTGCTGTTTAAGACGCGTTATTGAAACAACGCGCGTTTTGTCCATTTTATCCGATGTAATTGTCCCTTGTAATTTTCTCATATTGTTTTATTCAAAATCGTCATTATTCTCGCAATCGTTTTTTTGACGTCTTTGATTTCTTTTATATTCTTGACTTTCCCGTAGAATAAATCAACCTTCAATTTTCTCAACTTTTCCCGATAATCGAAAAGTCTTTTTTGAAGTTCCTGTTCGGATGCGTTTTTAATTTGTTGAAATTCTGATTTTTTCACCCCCACACCATAACAAGTTTATTTTCAATACCATATTTTTATATGATAATGGAATTTCGCTTGTTAATTTGTTTATTTATATTATCTTTCTTTATTTTTTCCCCACAACTTGTTTGGTGTGGGGGTTCATATTTTTTACACTTCCACTATTCTTGTTTTCAGCGGCAATTTATGGCCCGCTCTTCTCATGGCTTCCCTTGCAATTTCTCTGCTCACGCCGTCCATTTCGAACAAAATCCTTCCCGGCCTAACCGGAAAAACATAATGATCAACCGAACCCTTGCCGCCACCCATTGTCACTTCCGGCGGCCTCTTGGTAATCGGCTTATCCGGGAAAATTCTTATCCAAATTCTTCCGCCTCTTTTTGTAAAATGAGTAATCGCCTTTCGAGCAGCCTCAATTTGTCTGGAATTGATACGCGCGCTTTCCATGGCTTGAATGCCAAAGCCGCCAAAACTTAAATGAGTTCCTCTTGTCTCTATTTGGCGTTTCTTTGACCTGCCTTTCTGCCATTTTCTATGTTTTACTTTTTTCGGCATCAACATGATTATTTTTTAAAAATTTCTCCTTTATATATCCAAACTTTCACTCCTACTGTTCCGTAAGTCGTAAAAGCTGTCGCTTCGCCGTAATCAATATCCGCCCTCAATGTCTGAAGCGGCAATCTGCCTTTCGCCAACTGTTCGGTTCTGGCGATTTCCGCTCCGTCCAATCTGCCGGACACTTTTATTTTCGCGCCCTTAACCTCCCTGTTTTGAATTATTTGCTCAAGATATTTCTTGATTGTCCTTCTAAACGGCATTCTTTTCTCCAAATCCCAAGCGATATTTTGGGCGATAACATTGGCGGACGCATCCGATCTCTTCAATTCTTCTATGTTCAAACTTAAAGAAACCTTATCCTTGACGCCCCTTGTTTCTCTTATTTTTTTCAAAGACGCTTCCAAAGTTTTCGTCAATTCTTCAATTCCTTTTCCACCTCTGCCGATAATCAAACCCGGCCGCGCCGCTTTGACGAAAATCCTGTATTTATTTCCCGCCATTTCCACGTTAACGCTGTCAATGCCGGCGTTTTTTATTTTTTCGCCGATAATTTTCCTAATCAAAACATCCTCCTCCAATAATTTGGTGAAGTTATTTTTCTTAGGGAACCACCGGGATTTCCAGTCTCTTATTATTCCCGTTCTTAATGATATTGGATTGATTTTTTGAGCCATAATTTAAATAGATTTTCTTCTGAACATTTTTCTTCCAAAACCGGATTTTTCAACCGGCTTCGCCTCTTTCATTGATTCTTCTTTTAAATCCAATTTTTCTTTTTTTATTTTTTCCGCCACGCTTTTTTTGATTCTTTCCGGCTTGACTATCTTGAAGCGCGGCTTCTTGATTTTTTCCGATTCAGCCAAAATCAAAGTGATATGGCTTGTCTTTTTTTGAATCGGCGTCGCCCTTCCCTGCGCCCTGGGCATAAATCTTTTCAGCATCGGCCCTTGGTCAACCCTGATTTCTTTCACAAATAAATTTTCCAATTGGATATTTTTCTGTTTTCCGTTGGCAATAGCGGAACGCAAAAGCTTTAAAATCGGCTCGCTCGCTTTTCTGGGATTCAACAAAAGCTGGGCTTCGGCTTCATTGGCCGACAAACCCTTTATCATATTGGCGATTAAGCGCGTTTTGCGCGGCGCCATTCTTAAATGATTCAATTTTGCCGTTGCTGTTTTCATGATTTATTTTCCTGTTGCCGTTGGTTTCGCTTTCTGCTCCAATTCCTTTTGCATCTTGCCGCCGTGCCTGACGAATTTTCTCGTCAAAGAAAATTCTCCAAGCCGATGGCCGATCATTTCCTCGCTTATTCTAACGGGAATGAAATCTTTTCCGTTATGGACGCCGAACGTAAATCCCACCATTTCCGGCGAAATTTCCGAAGCGCGCGACCAAGTTTTAATAACCGCCTGGTCTCCGGATTTCATTTTTGAAATTTTTTCCAATAATTTTTGGTCAACATACGGACCTTTTTTAGAACTTCTGCTCATAGTTTTTTATTTTCTGCGTTTAACAATATGTTTATTGCTCCATTTCTTCTTGTTTCTTGTCTTTCTTCCGCCGGTAACCTTACCCCATAATGTTTTCGGCTTTCTTGTTCCGCGAGGCTGTCTGCCTTCGCCTCCTCCATACGGATGGTCAACGGGGTTCATCGCTGTTCCTCTGACTGTCGGCCTGATTCCCATTCCGCGCGAACGTCCGGCTTTTCCAAAATTCGCCAAACTCCATTCCGGATTGGAAATTTGCCCCAAAGAAGCGAAATTATCCCATTTCACTTTTCTCACTTCTCCGGAAGAAAGCTTCAAGTTCGTCCAACCGTTTTCCTGGGCCAAAATTTGCGCGTAAGAACCGGCTGACCTCGTCAAAACGCCTCCGGCGCCCTTGTTCAATTCAACATTATAAACAAAATAACCAACCGGAATATTTTTTAACATCAAGCGATTCCCCTCTTTTAATTCCGCTGTTTCCGCTACTAAAATCTCGTCTCCGACTTTCATATTCTTGTGCGCCAAAACATAAGAACGCTCTCCGTCGCGATAAACAATCAAAGCGATAAAAGCCGTCCTGTACGGATCATATTCAATCGTTTCCACTCTCGCCGGAACATTCAGTTTATTCTGCTTGAAATCAACCATTCTGTAAAGCTTTTTATTGCCTCCGCCCTGATGGCGAACCGTAATTCTACCCTGGTTATTCCTTCCGGAATTGTTTGACAATCTTTTCACAAGCCCCTTAAACGGTTCAACCGCGCTTAAAACTCCCCTGTAAGTCGGAGTCGTCATATTGCGCCTTGATGGAGTTGTTGGATTATAGTGCTTCATATTATGTCGGCATCACGTCTATTTTATGGCCTTTCCCCAATTGAACTATGGCTTTTTTATGGCCCGGAATTTTACCCGTGCTTCTGCCCAATCTTTTGGTTTTTCCTTTTTTATTTATCATATTCACGGACAAAACTTTCACGCCATAAATGGATTCTATCGCTTTGGCCGTTTGCGGCTTGTTCATTTTTTTGTCAACCAAAAAAATGTATTTATTTTCCGAATCAATCAAGCGGCCGGCTTTTTCCGTTATCCACGGATGTTTCACCAGCGACGCGGAACTATGCGGACTGGACGCGCCCGCCTGCCGGTGGGCAGGGACTGAACGCGGAATTTCCACTTTCACTTCTTCTTTCTTTTCCTGCTTGCCGGCAGACAGGTCTTCCTTTTTCGATTGTGATTTTTTAAAAATTCCCATTTTATTTAAAATGTTTTTCTATTTCGATTACCGCTTCTTTTTCCAAAATAACATTTTTGTACTTCAATAAATCATAAACATTCAGCGATTGCGGCCGAATGGCTCCGGCGTTTTTGATGTTGCTCGCCGCCTTGCTGATATTATTTTCGGAAAACGGCACTAAAAGCGCGCTTTCTTTTTTACCGAATAAATTATTTAAAAATTTCGACATTGCCGCTGTTTTGGCATTCTCGCCCCTCACTCCGAAGCTGTCAATAATTTTAATCTCATTGTCTTTCGCTTTTTTTGACAAAACGCTAAAAATCGCCAAACGATTCATTTTCTTGTTTATTTTTTTGGCAAAAACCTTTTCTTTTGACGGTCCGAATGTAACGCCGCCGCCGGTCCACAAAGGTGAACGGCTTGAACCGTGCCTCGCGCGGCCGGTTCCCTTCTGGCGCCACGGTTTTTTTCCTCCGCCGGAAACTTCTCCGCGGCCTTTGGCATGCGCCAACGGCTGACGACTGCCGCCAATCTGCGCTAAAAGCGCCTGATGAACCAAGTTCGGATTCCATTTCACGTTAAAAATCCTGTCTGACAATTCCATCGCGTCCACTTTTTCATTTTTTTGATTAAAAATATCTACTTTCATATTAATTTTGAATTTCCAGAATTATTCCTTTCATTCCCGGCACTCCGCCTTTGACCGTTAAAATATTGTTTTCCTTGTCAACGCCGACGACTTTCAAATTTTTAATCGTTATTCTCTCGGTTCCCATATGACCCGCCATTCTTGTTCCTTTTAAAACCCTTTGCGGAGCCGTGGCGCCGATTGAACCCGGAGCCCTGTGACGATTTTTTTGGCCGTGCGTTTTCGGTCCGCCGCCGAATCCGTATCTTTTCACTCCTCCCTGAAATCCACGACCCTTGTTCAATCCACTCACTTTCACTTTGTCTCCTTCCTGAAATTGCTCAACGGTCAAAACATCGCCGACTTTAAAATCTCCTTTTGCTTTAAATTCTTTTAAAAATCTGAAATTACCCAAATCCTTCAAGTGCCCCTTTCCCGGCTTGTTTAATTTCTTTTTTGTCGCGTCAAAACCGGCTTGCGCCGCTTCATAGCCGTCTTTCTCTTTTGTTCTTAACTGCGTTATCGTTATCGGTCCGGCCTGAATAAAAGTCACCGGAACAATTTTATCGTCTTTCCAAATCTGCGACATTTTCAATTTTTTGCCCAATATAAACGCCATAATAAATAAAAACAGCCAGATTAGCCGGCTGCTTCGCAATTCTCCGCATTTTGCGGCGGAGTGGCTTAATCTGTAGAAATATTTTTATGTTAAATTAAAATTTAACATTACCAATAAAGATAGCAAATAGGCAAAAATATGTCAATAACAAAAACCGCCCTTAGGGCGGTTTTTGTTCTACTTCATTTTTATTTCTATATCCACTCCGGCGGGAAGATTCAAGCCGCCGAGGGATTCAATAATTTTCTGGTTCGGATTAAGAATGTCCACCAGCCGTTTGTGAACGCGAAGTTCAAACTGCTCGCGGGCGGTTTTATGGACAAAAGTTGAACGATTAACGGTGTAACGTTTTATTTCCGTAGGCAAAGGAATCGGACCGACAATTTCGGCGCCGTTGCGCAAAGCCGTCTCAATAATCTGCTTCACGGAATTGTCAATCAACCGATGGTCGTAAGACCTCACTCTTAATCTGATTTTTGATTGTAAAGATTCTTCTTTCTTCGCCATAAAATCTTTTACTTAATAATTTTCGTCACCGCTCCCGCTCCCACGGTCTTGCCTCCTTCGCGAATAGCGAATCTCTGTTTTTCTTCAAGAGCTACCGGAGCGATTAATTTAACGGTAATTTTCACGGTGTCGCCGGGCATAACCATTTCCATTCCTTCCGGCAAAAACGCTTCGCCGGTAACATCAGTTGTCCTGACGTAAAACTGCGGCTTATATCCCTTAAAGAACGGGGTGTGGCGTCCGCCTTCTTCCTTGCTTAAAATATAAACCTCGGCTTCAAATTCCGTATGCGGAGTGACGCTGCCGGGCTTCGCCAAAACTTGTCCGCGCTCCACGTCTTCTTTCTTGAGTCCGCGAAGCAAAACGCCGACATTGTCTCCGGCCTGGCCCTGGTCAAGAAGTTTCTTAAACATTTCCACTCCGGTAACAACTGTTTTTTGAGTCGGCTTCAAACCGATAACTTCAATTTCTTCGTTTACTTTAATAATGCCTCTTTCAATTCTTCCGGTAACCACGGTGCCGCGGCCTTCAATTGAGAAAACATCCTCAACCGGCATCAAGAACGGCTTGTCGATTTCGCGAACCGGATCCGGAATAAAGTCGTCCAAAGCTTTCAATAAATCCAAAATCGGTTTCGCCGCTTCGTCGTCGGCGGAATTCGCCACCAAAGCTTTTACGGCCGAACCGCGAATAATCGGAGTGGTATCGCCCGGGAATTGGTATTTTTTCAAAAGTTCCCTGACTTCAGCTTCAACCAAATCAATAAGTTCCGGGTCGTCAACCATATCGGTTTTGTTCAAGAAAACGACAATCGCCGGAACGCCGACTTGGCGCGCCAACAAAATGTGTTCGCGAGTCTGAGGCATCGGGCCGTCAGCCGCGGAAACAACCAAAATCGCTCCGTCCATTTGGGCGGCGCCGGTAATCATGTTTTTGATGTAATCGGCGTGTCCCGGGCAGTCAACGTGAGCGTAGTGCCTTTTTTCCGACTCGTATTCGGAGTGATGAATGGCGATAGTAATACCTCTCGCCTTTTCTTCCGGAGCGTTGTCAATCTGGTCAACCGCTTCTTCTTTATCAATAAGACCTTTTAATTTGAGGACGTGCGTCATCGCCGCGGTCAAAGTTGTTTTGCCGTGGTCAACGTGTCCGATTGTGCCGACATTCAAATGCGGCTTAGTTCTTTCGAATTTTGCTTTTTCAGCCATAAGCTTCGCTAATTTAGAATTCAAAAGTAAGAATTTAGAATTTTATTTTTAATTCTGAATTCTGCATTTTTAATTCTTAATTAAATAAAATTTATTTTATTTTTCGACTTTTTTAATGTTTATTTATAAACGACAATTTAAATAATAGACAATTGATTAAAATGTGTCAATCCCCGCCTACCGGCAGGCAGGCCTACACAAACTCTATCACCGCCATTTTTGAGGCGTCGTTCTTTCTGGCTTTCACCAATTTGATAACCCGCAAATATCCCCCTTTTCTTTCGGCGTAACGAGGAGCGATTTGATGGTATAATTTTTGGCCGGCTTTTTCGTTCAATCTCGCCAAAATTATCCTCAACGCCGCCAAATTCTGTTTTTTGGCAACCGTAATTAATTTTTCCGTTGCCGACTTGATTTCCTTGGCTTTCGCTTCGGTTGTCTGAATTTTTTCTTTAATAATCAAATTGGAAATCAAGCTCTTTAACAAAGCTTTTCTCTGCCCTTTTTTCCTATGAAATTTTCTTCCGCTTTTAAGATGGCGCATAAATTATTTTTTCTTTGCTGTTTTCTTAGTCTTGGCTTTCTTGATTTCTTTCTTAACTTCCTTTTCTTCCTCGTCTTTCACTTCAATCCCCGCCACCTTTTCAATATGGTCTTTTAAAATATTCGCCGCTTTGTGAAGCGCTTTGGAAGGAGTAATGCTGCCGTCGGTTTTGATGGAAATTCTCAACCTGTTATAGTCGGTTTTTTCCCCCACGCGCATATTTTCAACGTCAAAATTCATTCCGGTTACGGGCGTAAAGAACGAATCAATGGCGATTACGCCAACCGGCAATTTTTCCATTTTTCTGTCTTCCGCCGCCACATATCCCAATCCCTTCTCAATGGTCAATTCCATGTCAATTTCAGCGCTTTTACTCGTCAATGAAAGAATGTGTTGCGAAGGATTGATGATTTCAACCTGAGAATTCACTTCAATGTCTTTGGCTAAAACTTTTTTCTCTCCTTTTGCTTTTAATGAAAGAACCTGCGGCTCGTCGGAATGAAGCTTGAAGCGTATTTTTTTAAGATTAAGAATAATTTCCACGATATCTTCTTTCACTCCTGAAATTGTGGAAAATTCATGTTTGACGCCTTTGATTTTAATCTGAGTAATGGCGGCTCCGGGCAAAGACGACAAAAGCGCTCTACGCAACGCGTTGCCCAAGGTGGTGCCGTAGCCGGTATAAAGCCCCTCAATTTCAAAAACGCCCTCCGTATCGGTTTCCGAAATTTTTTTAATTTTTACTGTTTCGCTGAGATATTGGTACTGCATTTTTAGCTTTTAGCTTTTAGCTTCGTTAGCTTTTTAGGAAAAATAATTTTAACCTAACGAAGCTAGCGAAGCTAATGAAGCTAATTTATCTTGAATAATAGTCCACGACCGAGTTTATGTCGAACAACAATTCGTCCAAAACTCCCGACGGAAGCGATTTTATTTTCGCTTCCAGTTTTTCTTCATTCAATTGAATCCATTCCGGAGCGTTGTGTTTTTTAATGATATTGGGCAATTCTTTAAAAATCAAGAGGGCTTTGGAAGAAGAGTTGATTGAAATAATTTCTCCCGCTTTCACCGAATATGACGGGATATTCACTTTCTTATTATTCACGAAAATATGCCCGTGACTCACCAATTGCCTTGCCACTATTCTTGACGGAGCGAATCCCGCCTTAAAAACAACATTGTCGAGCCGACGTTCCAAAGAAACGATTATCTGCTGGCTGGACTGGCCTTTTTTCATCACTTCTCCGACTATTTTCTTCAACTGCAATTCTTTCAAACCGTAAACCACTTTGATTTTCTGCTTTTCAAGAAGCTGCTGGCCGTATTCCGAAGCGGCCTTGCGGCGCCTGCTCTTGCCGTGCACGCCCGGCTTATAGGGCCTTCTTATCATCGCGCATTTCGGCGAATCACAACGCTCGGCTTTCAAACCAAGCTTAACTCCCAACGCGCGTTCTTTTTTTTCTTTGGCTTTAAGTAGCATATTTAAATATTTAAATTTTTAAATATATAAAAATTACACCCTTCTTCTCTTCGGCGCCCGCGGTCCGTTGTGCGGAATCGGCGTCACATCTTTAATCGATAAAATATTAAAACCCTGGCCCGCCAAAGATTTTAACGATGCGTCTCTGGCGCTGCCCACTCCCCTTAACACGACTTCAATATCCGAAAATCCCGCTTTTTTAAGCTTTTCGGAAACAGCCGCCACCATCTTGGAAGCCGCGAACGGCGTAGCTTTTTTAGGCCCGGAAAAACCCATTGAACCGGCGGAAATCCATGCGACCACGTCGCCATTCTTGTTGGTCGCCGTTAAAATGGTGTTGTTATAGCTGAAATTGACGTAAATTCTGCCAACGCCGATTTTCCTCGCCGCTGCCGCGCCTTTTTTGGCGGATTTAGTCATCGCCTCTTCCATTTTTTTGCTTTCTTCGAGCAATTCTTTTTCAGTTTTTTCTATGACTTTTTTCTGACCCATGTTATTTAAGTTCCGCTTTCCTCTTTCCACTGCCGACCGTTTTTCTTACGTTGCCGCGCACTGTCCGAGAATTGGTTTTTGTCCTTTGTCCGCGAACCGGCAATCTTCTTTCATGCCTTGAACCCCTGTAAGATTTTATTTCTTTTAATCTTACAATGTTGCTTTTTATAATCTGCCGCAATTCTCCTTCAATCTTTTGCATTTTCTCAACGGCCAATTTTATCTTATTTGTTTCTTCCTGCGTTAAATCTTTGGTTTTCTTTTCAGGATTGACTTTGGCCGAATCTAAAATTTTAACAGCCGAAGAACGGCCTATGCCGTAAATATAGGTTAAAGAAATTTTCACTTTTTTATTGTCCGGAATGTTGATACCTAAAAGCCTCATATTTAAATATTTAAATGTATAAAAATTATCCTTGTCTTTGTTTATGTTTCGTGTTTTTTTTGCAAATCACATAAATCCGGCCTTGGCGCCGGACGGTTTTGCAATCTTTACAAATTTTTTTTACAGATGATTGAACCTTCATAGCTCGTTTTACTCGCTAATTAAGAATTTAGAATTATAAATTAAGAATTTAATTTTACATTCTTAATTCTGAATTATAGTCTGCGGACTATCCTTCCCCTTTTCCCATCCGGACTTAATTCCAAAAGAACTCTGTCTCCGGGCAAAACTTTAATATAATGCAATCTCATTTTCCCCGCAAGATAGGCCAAGATTTCCTCTTCATTGCCGATTTTTACTTTAAACGTCAAAGACGGCAATGCTTCCACAACAATCCCCTCAATCGGTTTTTCTTTTTTTGGATCTCGCATTTAGAATAAAATAATAATTTATAGGTTTGAAATTGTCAACACATTAATTAGCGGCCGGAAGAATTTAATATATCTGAGATATTTGGACCGGAAACTTGATTTTGAACAACTGGAATATTTTGTTGGACAACAGCCGGCCTTACAAACAAGCCTTTTTCAATTAAATAATCAGCCAGCCAAGGACCAACAATAAAATAACTGAACGCTCCCCAAGCAACGGCAAAAGCGATGATAACCAAACCTTCTCGACGATGGCCTTTTTCAAAAATTAAAAGAATGCCGTAAACCAACCCAGCCAAAACATAAAGAAAAGCCATTACAATCCCCGCCCAAAACCATTTTTTGAAAAATTTGAATTTATCGGTTTGCGTTTGTTGAACTTGTTCCTGATTTGCCATTTCCTGTTTATAAGAATAATTTTGAATCATATTTTTATTTTGGAATAATTTCTTTTACTCTTGGTTTAAATCCGACCTTTACCGATGTTTGATAATCCGTGGTTTTATCAATGGAACTGCAAGATAAAGTGTAAGTTGTTTCCTGCGAAGGTCGGACATCCATTGAACCTTCCGGAAGTTGGGTCAAATTACCAATACCCGGACTAATTGAACAGGAATCAACCGAAGATTGTTGAGGAGCGCCCAAATACCGGCAATTCCAGGACAAAGTTGATGTGGCGGGCAGAATTTTTATGACATCCGGATTCGCGGTAAAAGTGCAATCCGGCCATTTAAACACTGTCGCGGAAACTGAATCTTCCACCTTTGAACCGTCAAGCGCGGATTTGCAGGATAAATTATAAGCGTATTTTTTGCCCTTACCCGGATCGGATGTTCCTCTTTCTAATTTTCCTAAATTCTCTGTTCCTCCGACCGCTTTGGCGCCGCTCCAATCTTCGGAAGCAACGCAATCTTTCACTTTTTGCGAAGTCCATTTTAATTCAGCCTTGGTATTGGGGACATACATATTATATGGCGAAGTCGTATCATCGCCGTTGATTTTCAAATCAACTTTTGGCGGGCAGGCGCCGATATTATACGGCCCGTCAAAAGCATTGCCCAACCCTGTCTGACTGGGCATTGTTACCGAACCGGAATTATCTTTGTTTAAAAATTTATCCGGCCAGGTGCATTTGTTCAAATTCTCCGTATCGCGATTGTAATAATTCCTCACTACTTTGGCGGCGTAAACGACGTAAGAATTGTCCGGAATCGTATCGTCGTTGAATTTGCAAACATTACCGGAACATATTTTTGAATAAGGAACAGTGAGCCATGGCTCATTGGTCGCGGCCGTATGATAACCGCTCACCAAATAACCGTTGCCGACTTTTGTTTTAATTTGATTCAGATACCAATCGTTTAAATTTGAATTATTAGAAGTTGTCAAACGATAGATGACTATATCGCTCTTGGTTTCGTCTATTGTTCCGGGACTGCATTCCGTTCTCGGCTTGCCGCCCAACCCGGCCCATTCATTGAATTCTTGCTGAACTTGGCCTTGGTTCATATTGGGAATATACAAAGTCACTGGCACCTGCCAGCACGCCTGCGGCGTATTGGCGGCGGTGTTAACGCCAGTGCCCGCGCCATTTCCCCCACCACCGCCGCCACCACCGCATTCACCAGCCAAATTAAAACCAGGTCCAGTGCCTGCTAATTGATTAACGCCAGTGCTAACAACTCCGCCCAAAAATGAATTACAAAATATTGCATTTACTATCGTACTTACTACCGTGCCTGTTGCAACAGCAGCTAATAAATTAGGCAATACCCAATATTGTTGAGTCACAACAGCTACAACAGCCACAACAACTATAAACACAGCAGTAATAATATTTATCACTCCTTTTGCCTCTACTATTTTAGTAGAAAAACTGTAAAATAAAACCGTTAATATTAAAAAAGAAATAAAAAATTTATTATTGAAAAATTTCACTACTATAATTTTAACATATTAAAAAATAATCGGCAATATATTGGATTATGGATAAAAAAAGAGGCGACTAGTCGCCTCTTAAGAATTTTATCATTTTTTCGGCCAATCTTGCCCCAATATTTTCCGCTGGCGCTTCTTCTCTTATGCCAGTAATTAAATTGAATGGCTTTACTGTTTCCCATTCATATATTTCTTTCTGTTTAATACCGGCATAATATACATTCCATCTAACAGCCCCCATTGGAGCACGGAAAAATGTTCCTGCATCAGAAGCGATGTGCATCTCAATATATATCGGCAATATTTTTTTATCTATCGCTTCATCTACTTTAAGAAACCATCCAACCTTTTTAAAATCATCACCAAGTTTATTAATAAACGATTCTGTGAATTTTAACATAAATTCATCTGGTTTTGATTTTAATAGTTCGGAAGTCACTTTATTCCAAATATAAGCTCCACGCTCATAAAAAAAGATCTTGTAATACACGACTTCTGTTTTGGGAACTGGAATCTGTTCCTGATTTTGCCATTTTACTCCGGTTGTTCCAAAGGAACACCCCATTACTGTCATCACTATTATTCCTATTATTCCCATTGCTATCTTTTTCATTTCACGCCTCCTATTTGTGTTTATATTTCTATCAGTTCCGCGAATGTGAATTCACAAGCCGCCACATTGCTTTTGCGGCCGTCCTCGTCTGACAAAATAATAAAATAAATTATTCTGTCGCCGGTTTTCAATGTTTTTTGCGTTTTTTTCACGGTAAACATTTTTGTTTCAAATTTACCGGTTTCTTTTATAAGAGACATTGCGTCTCTAATTGTTTCCGCGGCCACTGCGACATCAATTCTGACATCTTCTATGTATTCGCGGATTATAACGCCATCCCTGACAATGCGATAACCGACCGTAAAATCCGCTTTCGCGAGCCCGCCCCTTACATTGAAAAAATCAAAGCTGAATTTGTAAAATGACCCTTCGCGGACAACAGAAAGATTTTTTATGGTCGGAACATCAAGGTCTTCAGCCATGACTTCAACACCAACGGTAAAAATGCAAAAAGCCAGCAAAAACCATAACACATTCCTTATCATTTCCGCCTCCTTCTGATCTTATGTGTCTTACCTGATTTTTTAATCCGCCTAAGACGGATATTTTTAAAAGGTCAATCTTTTCTAAATTTTATTTCATTATAATCGGTTTTTTAAAAAAGTCAATGGCAAAAAATACCAATAAAAAATGGCGCCGGATTCGCTTGGAATCGTGGCGCCAATGCCTCCTATTCTATATTATTTTTATATCATTTTTATTACAATGGCCGAGCCGTCGACCATTATCCTGTCTTTCAGGTTCCGAAAATCGGTTATCCCTTTAATTTCTATTTTAATGCCCTTCCCGTCTTTTGTGGGAGTAACCGTTCCAATGTTTATATCAGGGTTGTCGCCCTGAGTTTTCCAAACATTAATCCTCCCTCCTGTTTTTTCCGGCTTCAATAAGATAATCATTTTACATACCTCCTTCTTTTTATGTTTATGAAAGGTTTTTAAGATTCTTTGCGAATATTCTTTCCAATTCGCGGCAAATATCACGCTCCTTAGATAATGTTATTACATTAAGCCCCAGTTCTTTTTCAGCGTGCTTTTGATATGTCTCATTTTTAAATTTGGTAATCAAAAGAATTTCCGCCGGCTTTATCCCCAAGCTTTCGCCGAAGATAACCAAAGGAACGAAAAAAATAAGATCATTGCGTTTATACGCTTTGAAAAACATCCTTATGCCGTCCGCGCCGCTTATTTCATTGTCGCAACGCGCTCCGTAATCGCAAGGAATCTGCATAGCGTTAATTTTAACGCCGTATTTTTTCTCTATCTCCGCATGGCTTTGTTCGCCGTAAATAAAAAGAAAAACTTCGTCATCACAGAATTCTTTGTATTCCGCGATTTTTTTCATAATTTTTTCAGCATTTTCCGTTATTGGAGTTAAAAGCTCCAAATCCAAAGCTATCAGCCTTATCTTTCCCATCTTTCACTCCTCCTTATGAAATATTTTGTGTGCTAAATTTTATTTAATTATACTCGAATTTACAAAATTGTCAACATCAACGCTTCCTCATAATCCATTTTGCCGGATTTTACGGCAATGTCATAATCCGCGAATTTTCTGGTCAATTCTGCGGGATTATTGGAAAAACTCGCTAAAAAATTAAAAATTTTCGCCGAATCTTCGCGAAGAAGCAAAAATTCCAAATTAACCAGCTTTTGCCCAAAAGAGCGCGCCCAAAGAAAATTTTTTATCTGACTGAAAAATTCGTTAAAACTCGTTGGCTTGTTGTTTTCAACGATTTCTTTCAAACGTTGGCTGTTAAAATTCTTATCGTTAAACAGCGATAGCTTTTTAAGCTCATTGATTAAACCCCAAGAATCTTCATTGAAACTTTCCGCCAAAAACGTCAAAGCGTCAGCGGTCAATTTCACTCCCTGCTTCTCCGCTTCTTTCTTGGTAAAAAATTCAAACTGGCCGGAGGTTAAATTTTTAAACTCCTGCGCCAAAACCGGCTTCTTTAATAAAAAATCAAATTTTTTAATCGGCGCCTTGTTTTCGGAAAGTAAAATTGTCAATTCCTTGTTTTCAAGATTGGCTTTTAAAAAATCAACAATGGCTTTCTGGTCCGTTAAGAAATTCTCAACCACCGCCAGCTTCACGTTTTCAAAAAGAGAATGGCTGCTGCAGAATTCGCGCAATTTTTCAAATTCAGCATCCGAATTTTTGATGTTAAAATCAAAATAACCAATTGCCTGATATTTATTTTTATACCGTTCAATATATTCTTTTCTTTTTTGTTGCCTGCGAAAAGAATCGGGGCCGTAAAGAAAAATTATCATTATTTTTTGAGCGCCGTATTAATAAATTCTCTGAATAAGGGGTGTGGTTTAAATGGCCGCGATTTAAGTTCCGGGTGAAATTGGCTGGCGACGAAAAACGGATGTTTTTCTTTCGGCAATTCAATAATTTCCATCAAGCGCCGATTCGGCGAAAATCCGGAAAAGACCAGTCCTTTCTTTTCCAATTTTTCAATGTATTCCGGATTAACTTCATAGCGGTGGCGATGACGTTCGGAAATCAGCGGCTCTTTGTAAGCGGAATAAGCGATTGTCCCTTTTTTAATCGCCGCCGGATAAGCGCCCAATCTCATAGTGGCGCCGTAATTTTTATCCGCCAAATGCTTTTTCTGCTCCGGCAAAATGTCAATTACCGGATAAGGCGTTTCCGGATTAACTTCCGTGGTATGCGCGCCCTTCAACCCCGCAACCGAACGGCTGTATTCTATCGTCGCTAATTGCATTCCGTAGCAAAGCCCGAGAAAAGGAATTTTATTCAAACGCAGATATTTGATGGCGGAAATTTTTCCTTCCACTCCGCGGCTGCCGAATCCGCCCGGAATCACGATGCCCCTGTATTTTGACAACCCTTTAAGTTTAGCCGGATTTTTTTCAAATTCCTCGGCATCAATCCATTCAATTACCGGATTGGCTTTGTAAAAATAAGCCGCGTGTTTTATGGCTTCAATCACGGAAATGTAAGAGTCGGTAAGAATGAAATTTCCGGTGCCGAAATATTTTCCCACAATGCCGATTTCCACGGTTTTTTTGGTGGTGTTCACCAAATTGGCGAGCTGCCGCCATTTTTTCAAATCACGGGTTTTCGGCTTTAATTTCAATTTCTCCAAAATATTCAAACTTAAATCGTCTTTTTCAAAATTCACCGGCACTTCGTAAATATTATTGACGTCCGGCGCGGAAATAACGTCTTGCTCTTTGATGTTGCAGTTAAAAGCGATTTTATTTTTTCTTTTTTTATCCAAAGGCACGGATGCCCGCGCGATGATGATATCCGGCTGAAGTCCGGCGGAATTCAAAGTTCGAACCGCGTATTGCGTTGGCTTGGTTTTTAATTCACTGCCGTCGCTCAAAGAAGGCAAATGGCTCACTAAAACCAAAACCACGTCGTCGGATTTTTTCAATTTGAGCATTCTGATGGCTTCCAAAAAAAGAATATTCTGGTATTCGCCGACCGTACCGCCGATTTCCGTGATGGCGATTTCGGCTTTGTTTTTTACCAGCGCTTTATCAATTCTGCTTATAACTTCTAAAGGGATGTGCGGCACGACTTCAACGCACTTACCGCCGTATTCAAGATTGCGTTCTTTATTGATAACTGACAAATAAATGCTGCCGGTGGTCATATAATTTTCGCCGGTCAAATCGCGATCCAGAAGTCTCTCGTAATTGCCCATATCCTGGTCGCATTCCGTGCCGTCATTCAAAACAAAAACTTCGCCGTGCTCGGTCGGATTCATCGTGCCGGCGTCAACGTTCACATAAGGATCTATTTTTAAAGCTGTCACTTCAAAACCGCGGGATTGCAAAATGCGGCCGATTGAAGCCGTTGCCACGCCCTTTCCCACTCCGGACATCACTCCGCCGACAATAAAAATGTATTTTTTTATATCTTTTGGCATTGAGAACAATAATGCGCCGATCTTCCGCCTATCTTTATTCTTTTTATCATACTCCCGCAACGCGGACAAGATTCGTTTTCGCGCCGGTAAACCTTCCGTATTTTAGCATATCCGCCAGATTTTCCAAAAGCGTCGCGAAAATCGCTCACCGACGTTCCGCGCAATTTTACCGCCTTGATTAAAATCTCCTTCATCGCTATATACAAATTCTTTAATTCGTTAACTCTCAACTCGTTAGCTTTTCGAAAAGGGTGAATCTTCGCCTGCCATAAAATTTCATCGGAATAGATATTGCCGATGCCGGCGATTACGTTTTGATCCATCAAAACCTGTTTAATTTTCCTTTTTTGCGTCTTTATTAACTTTACAAACTTTACAAACTTGAAATTCGCGTCAAGCGGCTCCGGTCCTAAATTTTTCAAATCCGCCAAATTTTCAATTTCATCTTTTCCCCCGAATAAAATTTTCGCGAACTTCCGCAAATCCGAAAGCCCGACCTGCCAGTCATTATCCAAATAAAGAATAAAATGAATATAATTGTTGACTTTTTCTTCCAGCGCACCTTTAATCAAACTTACAACTTTGAAACTTTTATCCGCCGACTGGCGGATTGAAACTTTTGTTATCTTCCATTTCCCGTAAAGCAAATGTCCGGTCATTTTTTGATGAATCAATAAAATTTTAGAATCTAAATATATTAAAATATTTTTCCCGCGGCGTTTTACATCAACGATTTTCAATCCTTTGATTTGTTTTTCCGGAAACTTTCCGCGCAATTTGGGAATGTCAAACCAAACGCCGGTAATTTTCCTGCCGACGATTTTTTTTCTTAAATCATTTACAATTGTCTCAACCTCCGGCAATTCGGGCATATTAATTTTATTTTACCATATTTGGGCTCTTTTGATGTCCTCGGAAAGCAATCGTATGTTTCAAATTTAGCATACCAAATATTTCCACAAAATAAAATGACCCTTTAAAATTTTTTAAGTTCCAAAGGGTCAAAACGTCAAAGCGTCTCAGGAATTGCGGGAGAACACCCGGTAGACAGCGCCCCAATCGCCCGAAGCGCCGATAGAATAGGCGTTCACGCGCCAACTACCGCCGTACCAGTAGCAACTGACCGCCCACAAAACACCTGTAATGTCGTAAACATAAAAGATGTTGGCGTAGCCGTCAGTGAGTAAATCACCATCCTCGCCATTCGGCTGTTTCTCCATTAAGAAAAACATTCCAGCGAGAGTGATTTCAGTCTTGTCTTCGCCGCCGAGTTCGGTGATTATTTGGATATCTCTGGATAACTTTTTCGAGCGGTGATATTGAGAAATAATTTCAGCAGTTGGCTCTTCTATTTTGCCAAGAAAATTATTTCTGAAATTATCACTAAGATGTGAAATTTTCACCCCTGCCCCTTCACTGACATCAACAATAAAATGATCTTTGGCGACAAACCTTTGGGTTCTCGCGGGAATGGTGATGGTGCCGATGAATTCAAGGATGGTTTCGGTAATAATCCCCATCCAGCATTTCTCCTTGCGGAGAAATTTTTTAAATTCGGCAAGCCATTCGCCTTTCTCGCTTCCTGATAATTTTTCCAGAAAGTCATAGATAACTCCCAACATCTCTGTTGGAATTTCCAACAACTTTCTTAATACTGCGCCGAGCATGTCTTTTGCCATGGTCAGTCTCCTTAAAACTTTGATTTATCCCGTTAAAAACGGGTTTTAAGAACTAATAAAAGTTAGACACAAAAAATTCTTTTTGTCAAGAACACAGTCCCCAGCCGCAGCTCGGGCATTTGATGCAGCCCTCTTGTTTCGCGAGCGCGACATTGCAAGTGGGGCACATTTTCAGAGAACCTTTACTTTGCGGTTCATCGTTGTTTTCCGCGGGCGATAACCCCAAACTGCTGGATGGCGTCAAAGAGATATTGGCTCCGGCTTCGGCGTAAACCGCCATGCCTTTGGTTTTTTCGTCTTTTTTTACAAGCGTGAGTTGTGTTGAAACCTCTTTTTCCTTTAATTTTTTCTTAGTGCTGCCGCCGATTAAAACCTGCTGTTTGAGCGATTTATCGCGATAAACCGTCACGCCTTTGCATCCCAATTCATACGCCAGCAAATAAGCTTTTTTAATGTCGTCAACAGAAGCATCGGACGGGAAATTATTGGTTTTGGAAATTGACGAATCCGTCCATTTCTGGAACGCCGCCAAAACCCTCACGTGATCTGTCGGCGAAATGTCCATCGCAGTCACAAAAATCTTTTTTACATTCTGCGGAATATAGGGAATGTTTTTAACGCTGCCGTTCATCGTTGCCGCGTCCTTGATTAAATCTTCATCCATCAATCCAGCCTTGCGCATCGCTTCTTCAAACACCGGGTCAACATAATAGAAATTGCCGATTGCCACGCTTTTTTCAAAAACCAAACTGAAAACCGGTTCAATGCCCGAAGAGCATCCGGCAATCATTGAAATGGAGCCGGTCGGCGCGATAACGGTGTTAAAGCTGTTTCTGATGCCGGATTTTTTTATTTTTTTCGCGATTTCGTTCCAATCAAAATGCCACGATTTTCTATCTTTGAATCCGGCAAACGGCAACTTGCCTTCTTTGTAAAAAGATTTGTCAAAATACGGCATTCTCCCTCTTTCTTTTGACAATTCAACGGAGACCGATTTGGCGTGATAATTGATGAATTCCATTAAACGCTCCATGAATTCCAAACATTGCTTGGAAGCGTAAGAAATTTCAAGTTCATATAACAAATCCGCGACGCCCATTACGCCCAAACCGAGCTTGCGCGTGTTCAAACTTATTTCCTCAATTTCCGGCAACGGATATTTGTTAATGTCCACCACATTGTCCAAAAATCTGGTGGCGATTTTTATGTCGCGCTCAAGACCCTGCCAGTCAAAATACGGTTTTTTGCCGCCGTTCTTTTTCAGATATTCCCAAACATTGATTGAGCCGAGATTGCAGGACTCAAAAGGATAAAGTAAAACTTCGCCGCAAGGGTTAGTCGTTTCAATTGGGCCCAAACTTTTCGCAAAAGGATTAAAATCATTGATTTTATCGTAAAACAAAATTCCGGGCTCGGCCGATTCCCAAACCTGATAAGTAATTATGTCAAAAAGTTGTTTCGGGTCTATTTCTTTAACCATTTTCCCGTTCCGCGGATTCAACAACGGATACGGCTTGTTTTCTTTCAAACACTGCCAAAACTCCGGCTTGACCATTATGGAAATATTAAAATTTCTCATTGCCTTATTTCCTTCTTTGGCCTTGATAAATTTATCTATGTCCGGATGGTCGGAATTCAAAATGCCCATATTGGCCCCGCGCCGAATGCCGCCCTGTTTGATCACATCGGTCATATTGTCAAACATTGACATAAAACTGATGGGGCCGGAGGAAGTGCCGCCCGTGGTTTTTATAAAATCGCCTTCCGGCCGCAAATGGGAAAAATTATAACCCACTCCGCCGCCGGACTTAAAAATAGTTGCCGCGGCTTTGAGCGTATCCATTATCGATTCAATGGAATCTTCAATGCCAAGCACAAAACAAGCCGAACCCATGCCGAAATAATTTCCGAAATTCGCCAACGCCGGCGTATTGGGCATAAACCGGCGGTCAACCATTAAATTGTAAAAAATCGTTATCTCTTGCTCGTATTTGTCAAAATATCCTTTTTTCAAAAGTTCAAGGAATTTTTGCCAGGAAATTTTTATTTTTCGCGCTTTCGCCAAACGATTATAAACTCTTTTCAGGCCTTCAAGATGAAATTGATTGAGCTTGTATTTGCCGATGGAAAATTTCCCGTCAAATTTCTGCGGGTCAAATTCTTCAAAACGGTGCTCCGGAGCGCCACCGGCTTTTTTATAAATCTTGTCGTCGTAAAAAAGAGAAGAAATGGCGGTGTGAATGGCAACCCTTTCAAAAAGCTGCTTCGGCGATTCAACGATTTTCCCGTTTTCATCCTTTCTTAAATATCGCGACGCCAAAACCCGCAAAGCGTTAATATCAAATTTTTTGTCAACTTCATCTATTTCTTCTTTGTTAAGAACCTGTTTTTTCTCCTGTCTGATTTCCGCTCGGTGCTGGCGGTATAAAATGTAAGCCTTGGCAATGCGCGGATGAACTGTTTCAATCAAAACCTGTTCCACCACGTCCTGCACTTCCTCCACTACTGGAATCGCGCCTTTTTTAATCCTTTTTTCAAGGCGTTTTACGACTTCCCTGCCGAAACTTTCCGCCAATTTCCAATTCGGCTCCCCGACCGCCACCGAAGCTCTGTAAATGGCGTTGGTTATTTTTTCAATTTTAAACGGCGCTGTTTGGCCGTTGCGCTTGCGGATAAGTTTGAACATGTTTTATATAAGATACTAATATGCTAATTCATGCGAATTATACTAATAAATACTAATTTATTAAAATTATTCGTATTATTCGTATCATTCGCACGCATTCGTATATTGGCATCACGCTTATCTTTTCTTTTTTCTCAAAAACGCCGGAATATCGTAAACGTCACCCCGTTTTTCTTTTCCCTTTTTTTCCTTTTTTTCTTTTTTTCCGGATTCTTTCGC
>JAJYWO010000005.1:0-2255 GCA_021791445.1 bacterium
TTATCCGGCCATCTTCCTTTATTCGCCGGATTACCTTTATGTCGGAAAGAAAAAATTCTACAGATTTGAATCTTCGGGCGAAGAAGATTATATTTCTTTTGCCGGCGACCGTTTTAATAATGTCGAAAAATGGTACGTGGAAACAACGAGAGTGTTGAAATAGAATAGGGGCGAGAGGGCGAGTGGCGGAACTGGCAGACGCGCACGGTTCAGGGCCGTGTATCGCAAGATGTGAGAGTTCAAATCTCTCCTCGCCCAAAAGAAAATATAAAATCTCAAATCTAAAATCTCAAAATCACATCTAAAAATTAAAATCTTATTAAATTTATTTAAAAAGATTTACAGATTTAATTTGTATTTTTGAGATTTGAAATTTGATTTTTGAAATTATTTTATGATTTATAAAACAAGAAAAACAAATACCAGAGAAAGCGAAGCCGTGAAAAGCGGCAGGTTTTATGCCGCCAGTAATCGCCGGATACAACATAAACCCGTGCAGAGAAAACCTTCGGATTTTGAGCCGACGGTGAGATTTGCCGCTCTTGGCGGATTGGAAGAAATCGGCCGCAATATGATATTTTTTGAACATAACGATGAAATTGTTATCATTGACGCCGGTTTGCAGTTTCCGGAAGAAACCACTCCGGGCATCGACTTTATCATTCCCAACACCGCTTATTTGGAAGCAAGAAAAAAGAATGTGCGCGCATTAATAATCACTCATGGCCACTTGGACCACATTGGCGCCATTCCTTATTTGATGGAAAAAATCGGCAATCCGACGATATACACCACGGCTCTCAACAAAGAAATGATAAAGCGGCGGCAGGAAGAATTTCCCAACGCGCCGAAAATAGATTTTGACGTTGTTAAAGCGGGTGAAAGCCGCGAATTGGGAAAATATTTTAAAGTTGAATTTTTCGCCACGGCCCATACTATTCCCGACAGCGCCGGCGCGATTTTGGACACACCGGTTGGGAAAATGGTTTATCCGGGCGATTTTCGGTTTGATTACGATATGAGCGGAAAGCCGAAAGATGTCGCCATGTGGAAAGCCATCGGCGAGAAAAAAATACACACTCTGTTTCTTGACTCCACCGGCGCCGGCAGGGAAGGCTATTCCATTTCGGAAAGAATTGTTGAGCAGGAAATAGAAAAACTTTTCAAAAAATCGGAAGGCAGGATTATTGTCGCCACTTTCGCTTCGCTTTTGGAACGTTTGGGGGAAATCATAAAAATAGCCGAACGTTTGAACAAGAAAGTTTTTATCAGCGGTTATTCGATGAAAACCAATATTCAAATCGCCCAGAATCTCGGCTATATGAAAATCAAAAAAGAAACAGTTTTGCCCTTGGAAGAAATCGGCAAACATCGCGACGATAAAATAGTTTTGCTTTGCACCGGCGCCCAGGGAGAAGCGAAAGCCAGTTTGATGAAAATCGCCAACGGCGAAAATCGTTATGTCCAAATTAAAAAAGGCGATACAGTGGTATTGTCTTCATCGGTTGTTCCGGGCAATGAACGCAGCGTTCAGATTTTAATGGACGATATCGCAAGGCAGGGAGCGGTTATTTACAATTCTCAAATGTTGGATATCCATTCCAGCGGCCACGCGCCTCAGGATGAATTAAAAATGGCAATGAAACTGGTGAAGCCGAAATTTTTCGTTCCGGTTCACGGATATTATTTTATGCGCTGGCAGAATACCCGATTAGCGCATGAAGCGCTGAAAATGAAACCGGAAGAAACAATTTTGGTTGATAACGGCCAAGTTGTTATTTTAAAGAAAAATTCGGCGGAAATTCCCGAAGAAACCGTGCCGGCTTATTACGTGATGGTTGACGGGCTTGGAGTGGGCGATGTCGGCGAAGTGGTTTTGCGCGACCGCCGCGTTTTGGCGCAGGAAGGAATGGTGGTGGTTATCGCCACTTTGGACCGCCGCACGGGACAGTTTTTGAAAAATCCGGACATCATTTCCCGCGGCTTCATTTATCTTAAAGAAAACAAAGAACTTGTGGAGGAATTGCGAAAAAAAATTCGCTTTATGATAGCCCGCATTCCGCAGCATCAGCAGATGGACGCCGATTATATTAAAGGAATGATGCGCGACCAAATCGGCCAATTTCTCTACAATAAAACAAAAAGACGGCCTATGGTTCTGCCGGTGTTAATCGAGGTTTAAAACAAACTTCCTTGCGTTTTTAATTCCTCGCGTTCGTCATCGTTGAAAATTTTTATTTCTCCGTATTCGCCGT
>JAJYWO010000005.1:2265-3639 GCA_021791445.1 bacterium
TCATAGCCGGGACGGATTTTCACTTTGCCTTCGCGGACTCTTTTTATGCCTTCCGCCACTCTTGGGTCCGCGGCTTGTTTCAAATCGTTTTCACTTATTTCCATTAAAATTTTCAGTTCATTGCCGAAAGTTTTAATCAATTTTTCGTATTCTTTTTTAACTTGCTTGGTATTTTCACCGACTCCGAACGCTTCAGCGATTATTTCTCCCAATGGAATTAAATTATAATATCGAGGTTCAACCTTGATAGATTGGCGGTCCGCCAGTTCATCAACGCGGTTCATTACGCCGATGGTCAGATGCCGTCCGCATTTCGGACAAATACCGTTGTGTTTTTTCGTTTCTTCCGGCGACAAATAAACTCCGCAATCGCGGTGGCCGTCAAAATGGTATTTTCCTTCTTCGGGGAAGAATTCTATTGTGCCGTGAAGGCCTTGCGGAGGCCTTCGATTGAGCGTGCCAGATTTTATCGCGTCCATTATTCCCTTGTATGAAAGTTCTGTGTCAAAGATATTCGCCTCGCGGCCGATTTTCGGCAAACTGTGCGAGTCGGAATTGGAAATCAAAGCGATGTTGTCCAGTTTGGAAAGCCGCCGGTTCATCGCCGGATCGCTGGACAAGCCGGTTTCAATGGCGAAAATATTTTTTGCGTATTTGCCGAAACATTCTTCAAGCGAATCAAAGCCGGACATTGAGCCAAAAACGCTGAACCACGGCGTCCAGGCGTGCGCCGGAATAATTGCGGCTTCGGGATTGACGTTAAAAACAATTTCCGCCAATTTTTCCGAATCCAATCCCAGAATGGGCCGGCCGTCGGATTTTAAATTGCCGATTAAGCCGAGCTGGGCGTTTATTTTTTCCGCGGTTTCAATATTAGGAGCGAAAACCAAATTATGAACGCGCCGCGTTTCTTCGTTTTTGGAATAAATACTAGAAATTTCCACCGTTAAAATAAACCGCGTATCGCTAAAAGTTCCTTTTAAAGTTTCGCGTTTGTATTCTTTTTTCAGTTTAAAAAGCCCGGGTTCGGCGGGTTCCAGTTTATTTTTAATCTCGTCAAACCACTGCGGGTGGGTGAAGTCGCCGGTGCCCATCACCAAAATACCCTTATCGTCCGCAAAAGCGTCAATATTTTCCAAAACCATTTCCTTACTCGTTGCTCGGCTGTATTTGGAATGAATATGAAAATCGGCGATGAATTTCATTTATAAATTATGCCATAAAAACTTTTCTTTTTAAACTTGCAATATTTTTTAGGTTGTGTAATATATCAACTATATATTAAAATGGAAAAAGACAATAAAAAATACGAAATAGGGTTTTTGGCGAAAAACGAAGGGTTTAAAGACGAACTTGCCAAAATTTTGACGAATT
>JAJYWO010000010.1 GCA_021791445.1 bacterium
TCCCAAAATAAAAGGAAAAATCGTACTCCAGGAAATGATTAAAGGCGTTAAAGCGGCGGAAAATAGAAGGAGTTTTATTGGGAATAATAAAAATTTATTCATATACTTTAAAGTTTAAATGTTTAAAAGTTTAAAAGCAACCAAAAACCGCCTTTCGGCGGTTTTTGGTTTTCCGATTATCCGCTATCGGGAAACTCAATTCGTTAGTTGCTGATAGTTACGGAACTGGACGGCAGAATCTTGACGAGCACGCCGTTTGCCCAGTCAGCAGTCGATTCGGAATGACCCGTAACCGAGTAATCCGACCAGACGAATGACGGAGCCGCGTCAGTAGCCGTGGTAATGCTGCTTCTAACACCAGAAACTGTTGTAGCGCTTACCAAAGTGCTTTCGCCTCGATAGATGCTGTTAATTACCGAAGCCGCGCCAACGGTGCCGCTGACATCGGCAAAGGTCAATTGCAATTCGTATTCTTTCTCGGCTCCGGTAGCAATTTCTTGCGCGGAGTTAAGAAGAAGCGAAACATAACCAGTGCTGCCTCCGGCAATCTTCACCTGCTCGCCAGTAGTTGTGCTGGTTGAGCTGAAAGCGGAAGCGATGTTGAGGTTGGAACCGGTTGAAACATCTTTCAAAGCCACATTGCCGGTTGTGCTCGGATTGGCGTCAACCGCGCTCATTGTCGCGCCGGTCATAGACACCTTGAACTGAATCTGTTTCCAGGCAACGGTCTCCGGGCCGTCGGCTTTAATCTTAAACCTCATTACCGGAATCTGACCGACAATGAGTTTGCCGCCGGGGTTGGTCGGAGAAGCAAAGGTCGGTTTGGTCTTGTAAACCACCTTCTGGTTGCCAGTGGCAGCCGTAATTGAAGTGTCTTTGGCAGTGGCTCCCTGGGCTTCAAAGTTTGAAGCGTGGACGCTGGTGTAGAGCGATGAACCGGTGTCAGCGCCTCCTGAAATTGAATTCAAGACGCCTTTAACGGTTAAAGTCTTATTGCTGTCCTTAGGAATCACCCAGCCAAGAGTTTCAATAACCGCAATACCGGCGTTGTCGCCCGAAGCCTGAACCGTATAACCGGCTGCGGCGCCGATTTGGGTCGCGCCATCGTAAAGTTTGATGGTCGGCGCTTCATCCGCTGTAGCGGTTGAAGTCGCGGTCGCGCTGGAAGAGTCAGTTACCAAGATTTGCATCTTGTTAACGGTCATATCTTCGTTGGTGGCGGTAAAGCGGAACTTGCCCAAAACGCTTTCGGTTCCAGCAGTAACGATACCGGCTTCTGATTCGCTGTCATCAGGAGCAACAGCCACTGAAACATCGCCCGAAGTGGTAATCGTGTGCTTTACCGTGTAACCGCTATTAGCAGCCGTACCCTGCAAGGTCGCGCTGTTTCCGTCTTTGTCAGTCGCGGTAATGTTAGACGAGTTCACCGCGGCAACGTAGAAATAATAAACATCGCCGTTAGTGGCATTCGCCGAAATACTGCCTTTCAAGGTCAAAACCTTGGTGCTGCCTTTGGTAATTGTCAAATTCAAATTATCAAAGGTGGTGGTCAAAGCCGTAGCATCCAACGATTTAACGTCAGAAATCTTGGTTGAACCGTCATACAAAGCCAAGCTCTGAACCTCGCCTGAAGTCAAAGTTCCGGAAGTGGAAGAAGCCGTCACTTTGACCGAGCTCAATTTAATATCGCTGGCAATCGCTCGGAAGCTGAAGCCGATAAGGTTTTTATCGCTGGCTCCCTGAACATAGGTCTGAGAGCTCGGGCTGGCTGCCAACTGAACATCAAGAGTCGGGACTTTGACAGTTTGCTGGTTTCCGGCAATCGCGCTGTTAGGCACGATGTTGGAAGTGGCAACAAACTGGTTGTTGTCCAAGTTCTTGATATCGCTGGATTCAAACGCAGATAATGTGACAGTGATTGTGTCATTAGTGTCATTATCAGAATCAACGTCAGCCGTTATCTTAAAGGTCTTGGAAGTGCCCGCGCTAATGTTAATAACATCAGTGAAGGTTTGCGTTGTGGTTGTTGAAATATCCACAGCGCTGGTCACAACCGAATTATTGGAAGTGTCCCAGACCTTGAAATCATTGAATCCTTCGCCCGATTCCATACCAGTTGTAGTAATGCTGGTTCTCAAGTTGCGGATTTCAATGTTATTCTTGGCGGCAATGGTGAAGTTATACAACGCCACGTCTTGTCCGCGCAAAGCGATATCGCCGACAACCGGACCGTTAAAGGTAATGGTCACGTCGCCTCCGGAAAGCGTAATTGCGTGCGCTTCCGAAGAAGTGTCAAGACCGGTAATGGTCGGGTCAACCGGATAGCCATAGGTTTTGCCAGTGGCTTGAACATCGCCTTTGCTGTCAAAGTAGAGCTTGATTGTGTCGCTCGATTTGGCAGCGCCGGAAATGTCAACGTAAACCTTTAAGGTTTTTTCCTGTCCTTTTTCAATGACATACGGAGTGTCAAAGGTAAAGGTGACCAGGTCTTTGGCGCCAACTGCGCTGGCTTTCGCCAAAACAGCGCCAACTGCATCCTTCAAAACAAAATTGGAAAGATTGCTGTTGGAAATGGTGCCGCCTTGAGTCATGGCAAGTTGCGTAACCGAAACGTCTTCGGTTGAACCGGCCGTTAATTTGAATTCCGAAACCTGGGCATTAAGTTGGCCAACATAAGGATTGGAAATCGAGCCGGTTGAAGTAGCAGTAATGCTTCCAACCGCCTGACCGCCAATGGTCATTGTGTTGCTAACTAAAGAGCCTGTTGGTGTCGGATTGCCGGCAACGCTCACTAATTCAAAATAGTGATTGTTGTTAGCGGTAGCTGAAGATGAAACATCAGCTTTCAAACTCAATGTCTTAACTCCGTCAACAGCAATGCTTAAATTGACGAAAGTGATTTCATGAGTCGTTGAATTGATGCTGCGGCCGCTGGTCAAACGGCTGTTTCCATCGTAAAGATAGAAGCCGGTTGAAGCGAAATCCGCGGTCGCGCCAATTCCTTTTCTCTTAAATGTAAGAGAAGTAACTGTTCCCTTTCCGGAAACTGTGAATTTCAACATTTCAACGCCAGCCGCTCCTTTCGGAATGGTGGCGCCTGACGGATTACCCGAAGCCAAAGCGATAGCTAAACCGCTTGTCGGAACTGTCGGGATTGCCGGGATTGCCGGAGTCGCCGGAGCAGCGGCCAAAGAATTGACATAAGCTCTGCTCTTCGGACCGAAATATCCGGCGGCCGGAGAAATTCCAACCGAGGCCTGATATTTAGCCAAAGAGGTTTTAGTCAAGTTTCCAAAGTAACCCTTAGCAACGCCAGCAGGCATTGTCAAAACTCCTTTGGATTCCAAAAAGCTCTGCAAATCCGTAACAGCGCTTCCTTTTGAACCAATTGTTAAATCAGTCGTAAAGTTATACGCAGCCGGAGCAGCAGTGCTCTGACCCAATTGGGTTTGCAACGCAGTAATCTGCGCCAACAAAGCCGCAATTTGAGCTTGCAATTCTTCCACGGTCGCAGCTTGAACGCTGGAACCAGCAACTGTCACTGCCAAAGCGGCAGCAACGAATATTGTGGAAAATTTTTTAATACTCATTTATTTTTGTAAGTTTTTGTTTGCTGAATGAAACAGTGAGGTCGTTACAATTCAGACATAAATTAAGTTTATTTCTGGAAGATTGTCTCCGCAAACCATCGACCGCCGAAACGGCGATTTACAGAACAACCGTGGTATCTTTTAAAAATTAAAAATCTCACAAAAGTGAGACTCTGTCTTGGTTTTTAAGCGTCAGGTTTTAAGTGTTAGTAAAAACACTACTCCACAGTTAAAAACTGTGGACTAAAAACCATAATCTTAAAACCCAGATTCGGCCTCACTCCAAATCTTGATTTTTAATTGTAATTTTATTATACGGTTATCCCGAACAGCGTCAATGGTTCTGCTGTGGATAACCTGTATACAATATATAACGATAAAAACGCTAAAATGTTACATCCTACGGTTGCCATTTGGATGCTATAAAAACAATGACGCTGAAAAGCAGAATAATCGTCGCGTTTTTCAAGATAACTTGCCTGTTAAGGTCTCCCCGCAAATGGGAAACGGTCAAATCTTTCAAAACCAAAACCGCTGCCAGAGAAATGGCGGCGGAATTCAAAAACCCCACCGGCAAATAAGAAACCGCCAAAACAAACTGGGAAACCAGAGCCGCCAAACTGGCTGAAAAAAGATTAATATCGCGTCCCGGACGCGATATGATTGATTCGCGAAAAAGCAGAAAAAAAGACAAAACAGCCGAGGTATATCCCCAAAAAATCCATCCCGATGACTTATCGGCCATAAAAAAAATAATAAAAACCAAAAAGAAAACAAAATTATTCAGAAATTCATAAACAGAAGCGCGGTGAATAAAAATCAGATTTTTTATCCCTAAAAAAGCGAAAAATGCCAAGCCGAAAACCGCGGCGACGACAAAATTCCACTTAACCGATTCTGCTGGCAAACGGCTGATTGTCAAAAGCGCGGCAATCAAAAAAATCAAAAAAGAAAAAAAATATTTTTTCGCTTCGAAAAAAGGCCTCAAATAAAAATAAAAAGCGAGCGCGATAAAAAGAAAAAACGCGCCGAAACTTCGGCTGTTGCCGAAAAACGCCAAAGCCAGCGAAAAAACAATCGCTTTACCCCCCGCGCTAAACAAGTTGCAATGAGAAAAAAATAAATTTTTAAAAAGCATAACAATAATAAGCAACCGCAAAATTATTTCTGAAACCTTAACGGAAGCGCAGCCCCGCTGCAAGCGGGGTGTGAGCGGGTTGAAGAAATAATTTTGCGGTTGCGCCCAGAACCTTAAACGCCAATCGTAATGCCGGATTCTTTGAAACCGAGTTTAATTTTTTTAGCATCTTTAAGTTCGCCTTTGATTATTTTATTCGCCAATTCGTCAAGAATCAATTTTTGAATCGCTCTTTTAATGGGCCGGGCGCCGTATTCCGAATCAAAACCGACATCAATAATGCGCTCTTTAAGGGAATTGTCCACGCTGATTTTAAACCCGCGCCCCGCCAATCTCTCTTTAAGTTCATCCAGTTGAAGGTCAACTATTTTGCCGATTTCCGCTTTGGTAAGAGGATTGAAAATAATTATTTCATCCAGCCGATTGAGAAATTCCGGACGAAAAGTTTCTTGCAAAGCTTCCTGCGCGCGCTGTTTGAAACGCTCAAGCGCCTTATTGGTCCCATCCGCCTCGCCGCCGACATCAAATCCAAAACCCGCTTTTGAAGCTTCTTTGAAATATTCGCTGCCGACATTGGAAGTCAAAACAATTATGGAGTTTTTGAAATTGACGGTTTTGCCCTTGCCATCGGTGAGCCGGCCGTTATCCAAAACCTGAAGCAAAAGATTAAAAACTTCGGGATGCGCTTTTTCTATTTCATCAAAAAGAATCAGACTGTACGGCCGATGCCTTACGATTTCGGTCAATTGGCCGCCTTCTTCGTGTCCCACATAGCCGGGAGGAGAACCGATAAGCCGGCTTACGCTGTGCCGCTCCATATATTCAGACATATCAATCCGCACCAGCGCTTTTTCGTCATTAAACATAAATTCCGCCAAAGCCCGCACCAATTCGGTTTTGCCGACTCCGGTCGGACCTAAAAACATAAAACTGCCCAAGGGCCGATCTTCCGGCGCGAGTCCGGCGCGCTGGCGACGCAAAGCGTGGGCAATGGCTTTAATCGCGTCCGTTTGGCCGATTACTCTTTGAGAAAGAACTTCTTCTATTTTGGAAAGTTTTTCCATTTCGGTTTGCAGCATCTTGTCAGTCGGCACGCCGGTCCAACGCGAAACAACCGCGGCAATATCTTCCTCGTCAACCACTTCCTTAATAAAACTATCGGACTTATTGGCCTTATAAGTCTTATTTTCATACGCCTTAAATTCTTTCTCCGCTTGCGGCAATTCGCCGTAAAGTATTCGGGCTGTTTTTTCCAGATTGCCTTCGCGTTCCGCCATCTCGGCGTCGCGCTTCAAATCTTCCACGCGCTTGCGCAAATTCCTGAAATTCTCAAAAGTTATTTTTTCTCCTTGCCATTTACCGGAGAGCCCGTCATTTTTTTCTTTTAATTTCGCCAATTCCTTCTCAACTTCTTTTAATCGTGTTTTTGTTTTAGTCCCATTTCTATTTGATTCATTCAAAAGCGCGGATTTTTCTATTTCCAAACGGGTAATTTCCCTTCTGATTTTATCTATTTCCCGCGGAATGCTTTCGCTTTCCAATCTTCTGCCGGCTCCGGCTTCGTCAATCAAATCAATCGCCTTATCCGGTAAAAACCTGTCGCTGATATAGCGACTGGAAAGATTCACCGCCGCCACAATCGCTTCGTCGCTGATGCGCAAACCATGATGCGATTCGTATTTTTCTTTCAAGCCGCGCAAAATGGCAACACTGTCTTCAATGGACGGCTCATCAACCATAATAGGCGCGAAGCGGCGTTCCAAAGCTGAATCTTTTTCAATATAACGCTGGTATTCTCTTATTGTGGTGGCGCCGATGGCCCGAAGTTCGCCGCGCGCCAAAGCCGGCTTCAATAAATTGGAAGCGTCAACCGTTCCTTCGGCCGCGCCCGCTCCCACAATCATATGAATTTCGTCTATAAATAGAATAATCTTGCCGCCGGACTGCTGGATTTCTTTCATAAACGCTTTTAATCTGTCTTCAAACTCGCCGCGGAATTTCGTACCCGCGATAAGCGCGCCCAAATCAAGCATCACGATTTCTTTGCCCTTCAACGGTTCCGGCACGTCTCCAGAAACAATTCTCTGCGCCAAACCTTCCACCACCGCGGTTTTGCCGACTCCGGGTTCGCCGATTAAAACCGGATTATTTTTCGTGCGACGGCTCAAAACCTGAATAAGCCGACGAAGCTCTTCTTCGCGGCCGATAACCGGGTCAAGCTCGCCTTTCTTGGCGCGCTCCGTAAGATTGATGGCGTATTTTTCCAAAACCTGGAATTTGCTTTCCGGCGCTTCATCGGTAATTCTTGCGGAACCGCGCAGCTGCGCCAAAATCCGGACCGCGGTTTCCTTGCGCAATCCGAAATTTTCCATGATCGCGGCGGAAACAGAATTGCTTTCCAGAATCGCCAAAAGCATATGCTCGCAGGAAATAAATTCATCTTTTTGAATTGAAGCGATTTTCGCGGCCCTGTCCAAAACCCGCATTAATTCCTGCGCCAGATAAAGCTGAGCCGCGCCTCCGCCGCCGAAAATTTTCGGCTGTTTTTTCAATTCCTCATGAAGAATCTGGCTTAAATTTTCCAGATTAATTCCCGCCTTGATTATCAGCGGCCTGATTAAAGAACTTTCGTCCGAAAGCAAAGAAATCAATAAGTGGATAATTTTAAGCTCCCCGTGGTTTTCGCGAGCCGCTATGTCCTGGGCGTTTTGCAGCGCCTCCTGGGCCTTGATTGTAAAACGATGCATTTGCATATTTATTAATATTAATCTTTTTTTGCGATTTTCAAAAGTATAACATTTTATCGCCGATCGGCAACGATTTGTTATACTTTTATCGATACGGCATATTATAATCAATGCTAAACAATTTTCAAGTTTTATGCTTAAATCTCTATTATGAATAGAATCTATTTTGATTATGCGGCAACAACGCCTATGGACCCGCTAGTGAAAAAAGCGATGGCGCCTTATTTCTCCGATCGATTTGGAAATCCCGGCTCGCTTCACTCTTTCGGCCAAGAAGCCATGGCGATGGTTGACGAATCGCGCGAAAAAATCGCCAAAGCTGTTAATGCGGATTTTCGGGAAATAATTTTTACGGGATCGGCCACTGAAGCGAACAACTTGGCGCTGCGCGGCATTGTAAGGGCGGCTCGGCTATTTTCTGACGGAACCGGGCGTTCGCTCGCTCCAGCGGCGAGCGCCGCCCTTGACCTCTCGGCGGCGCGCCTGCCTTCGGTAGACCAAGCGCGCGCCGCCTCCGAGACATTCCGCACGAAAACAGCCGAGCCACCCTACAGAATTATAATTAGTAAAATAGAACACGATTCAATTTTGGAAACCGCGCGCGACCTTGAACGCGACGGCATTGAAGTAATCTATCTACCCGTCAATAAAAATGGGCTTATTGATTTAGAAAAACTGAAAAAATCGCTCAATGAGCGGACGATTTTGGTTTCCATAATGCACGCAAATAATGAAATAGGGACTATCCAACCAATCGCGGAAATTGCGAAAATTATAAAACAATTCAAAAACAACAAAGAAAAATTTTTTTCGACCTATCCACTTTTTCACACTGACGCTGTCCAAGCTTTTCAATTCCTGAATTGCGACGTCAATAAACTCGGCGTTGATTTAATGACTTTATCCGCGCATAAAATTTACGGCCCAAAAGGAATCGGATGTTTATATGTAAAATCCCAAAATTCTAAATTCAATCCGCCAGCTGGCGGACTAAATCCAATTATCACCGGCGGCGGGCAAGAATTCGGCTTGCGCTCCGGCACGGAAAATGTTCCGGCAATCGCCGGATTCGCCAAAGCCATTGAACTCGTCTCTAATTCGCGCGAATTAGAGAATAAACGCGTTAAACAACTTGCCGATTATTTTTGGGAAGAAATTAAAAAAATAGAGCCGAAAGCGGAAATAAATGGAATGTTAAATGCCAATAAATTGCCGAATATTTTAAACATTTGTTTCCCCGGTCAGAATGCGCAAGATTTGCTGATAAAACTTGATTTGAACGGCGTGGCGGTTTCCAGCGGCTCGGCTTGTTCGGCGCGCGCCACCAAACCGTCGCATGTTCTCAAAGCCATCGGCTTAAGCGACAAAAAAATTAAAAGCAGTTTGCGTTTTAGTTTGGGAAAATTCATGACCAAAAACGAATTAAACCGCGCGCTCAAAATAATAAACAGGATATTAAAAAAAGTATAACAAATCGTTGCCGATCGGCGATAAAATGTTATACTTTTAAAATAATGAACATAAATAAAAAAATTGACGCTAAAATTTTTAAAGCCTATGATATTCGCGGCATTTATCCGGACGAAATAAACGAAGAAATTGTTTCGGAAATAATTGCGGCGGTCGTTAAAAATTTCAAACCGAAAAAAATTATTATCGGCCACGACGCCCGCCTAAGTTCGCCAAAACTTTATCAGGCGCTAATAAAGCAATTTAAAATTTTAAATTTAAAATTTAAAATTATACCCACCGGCTTAATAACAACTCCCATGCTTTATTTTTTGACAAACTATTCCAATGCCGACCTCGGCATAATGATTACCGCTTCACACAATCCCAAACAATATAACGGCTTAAAAATCGTCGGCAAAAACGCCGTTCCTATAAGCGGAAAACAAATATGGAAAATAATTTCATAAAAATTTACGCCAATTTTCTTAAAAAAAGAATCCAGCCACAGAAAAAATTAAAGGTGGTTTTTGATTGTTCTAATGGCGCTGTGGGACCAACTATTAAAAAATTACAAATTACAAATCCCAAATTACAAATTTATCTTATTAACGAAAAACCGGACGGCAATTTCCCCGGACACGGACCCGACCCCTGGGCAAAAGGCGCGATGGAACAGCTTCAAAAAGAAGTTTTGCGGCAAAAAGCGGATTTGGGAGTTATTTTTGACGCTGACGGCGATAGAGTTTTTTTTATTGATAATCTTGGCTGTCCTGTTGAGCCGGATATTATCGCGCGTTTATTGATTTGGCATTTAAAGCCGCGCAAGGCGGTTTATGATATTCGCGCCGGCTGGCTCATTAAAAAATTAAAAATTGAAAACTTAAAATTGAAAACTTCGCGGGTGGGGCATTTTTACATTAAAAAACTAATGCGGAAAATCGGCGCGGATTTGGGCGTGGAAAAATCCGGACATTATTATTTTGCCATCCGAAACTTTGACAAAGGAGAATTATATTACGACTCCGGAATTTTGGCGGCAATTGAAATTATAAACGCGGTTTCGAAATTGCCTTACTCTTTGGCGAATTTCATTGATTTGCTGCCACAATATTATAGAAGCGGAGAAATCAACATAAAATCTCAAATCTTAAATCTCAAATCTCAAAAATTATTTAAAGAGATTGAAAGAAAACTTAAAATTCAAAATTTAAAATTTAAAATTAATGTTTCTCATCTCGACGGCCTAACAATGGAATTTTTGGATTATTGGTTTAACATTCGGCCGTCAAACACCGAACCTTTAATAAGATTAAACATGGAAGCTGAAGACAAAAAAATTTTAGAAAAAAAGAAAAAAGAGTTAATAAAACTTTTAAAGAATTAAAAAATATGCGGCCAAAAAACGATTAAGCCGATAACCATTGCGCCCAAACTCGCCAACAAAACTATGGCCGCCATTAAATCTTTGATAATTCTCACCTTGTCGCTGTATTCCGGTTGAAGAAAATCCAAAAGTCGCTCAATCGCGATATTTATCAACTCCAAAGTTAAAACCGCAAAAATGGCGGTGGTGATAACGGCTTTTTCCGTTCGGCTGGTCGGAAAATAAAACATTAAAAACACGGCCAATAAAGCGAAAAACAGCATTATTTTGAAATTCCTTTCAAAAATAAGGGTTTCTTTTAAGCCGTTTACGGCGTATTTTAAGCTGTCGCGAAGTTTTTTCATCTTTAATAAAGTATAACATTTTACTGCCGATCGGCAATGGAATGTTATACTTTTTCTTTCTTAAATTGTGTCAGTTTATAAAAATTCTCAAAAATTTTTGCCACTAAAATCGAACCGGTGCCGCCCGGAGTAGGAGTGTAAAAATTCAGTTTATTAGTTTGTAAGTTTGTAAGTTTGTAAGTTTCAAAATCGCCGGAAATTTCCCCCTCTTTGTTAAAACTATAACCGAAATCAATCACGCCGGCGCCGTTTTTCAGCATTTCCGGCTTTATTAAGCCGGCTTGGCCGACTCCGGAAATTATCAAATCGTAATTTTTCAAATCATTCAAATTACTGCCGCTTCTAAAAATTTTCAATTCTTTAATTTTTTGATTCATCAACCAAACACTAATTGGCTTGCCGATTAAGAAGCCGGCGCCCACTATGGCAATTTTAACATCTGACAATTGACGCTTAACAACTGACAAAATTTCTTTTGTTGTTTCGACTGCCGGAGGCAATACTGGATTTCTGCCATTATAAAACGCGCCCAAAGCGCGCTCACCCAAAACATCAACATCTTTTTCTCGCGGAATGACATTTAAAATATAATGGCGGTTAATATGTTCCGGCAAAGGCAACTGAATAATCACTCCGCCGACTCTTTTCAATAAAGCGATTTTGCCGACTTCTTTTCGCAAGTCGTCGTTTTTCAATTTTGCCGGAAATTCATACATCCGAAAATCAATGCCGAGCTCCTTGGCGACCTTTTCTTTTTGTTTTAAAAAACTTTTTGATTGCGGATTGTCGCCGACCAAAACAGCCGCGAAAATTTTCTCCGGCTTCGGCTGTTTTTTCAATTCGTCAATAATTTTTTGCGCGATTTTTTTCCCGTCAATAATTTGCATTTCAATATTTTAACACAAAAATATCTTAAATAAAAAATGTTTAAAATAAAAAACGGCGTTCCGGATAGGCAACGCCATTTAAAAAAATACTACTTGGGAATAAATTTTTCTACCCCCACAATCTCAATGTCAAATCCAAGCCGCAAATCGTGAAGCATTTGCGCTATCTTATCTGCTTCTTGAATATTTGTGTCGTAGATACGTAGAAATGGCTGAGATGTATGTTCTACATCAATACAAAAGGAATCAAACGCTGTTATAACTACTTTGTCCTTAAATTCTGATGCAAAAATAACGTCTTTTATTTTTTTTACTGTATTTAACAGCGCTTGATGTTGCAATCGAAATAATAGTGTATCCTCAACCTCAAAAATACTTCCCATTCCGTGAATCTCGATATTCGGCATAACGCCTCCTTTTAAATTTTAAAATAACTTTAAGCCAAAGGCTTTATTATTAAAATATAAACATATTTTATTTATCTTGTCAATGATTTTCTCCAAAACTTTTCATAGCGAACATCGCGCAAGGTTAAGAATAAATCAATGAGCGGAATGAAGGATTTTTTGACTATAAATTTAATGGTCGGAAAACTCCTGACATAATTTTACGAAGTAAAATTATGGCGGATGGTAAACGGGCACCGTTAAATTTATTCAAAAAATCAGATTGGAGCGATTTGATTTATTTAACCTGAGCGTCGTGAGCGAGAAAAGTTTTGGAGAAAATTAATGTATATTAAATATTTTTATAATGTTTTATTACATAATGATTATCTAAAAGTGTCAAGGCGATTAAGTCTATGCGCCAGCCTTTTTTGTCATCAACCAAATCTTGATTATGGCCGGCGTACAAAGACGCGGTTCTTTGGAGTTTTTGGAGTTTAGCGGCCGTAAGCTGGTCTTCGGCGGAAATGTGTTTATCATCGTTTTCCGTGTGTAATTTTTCCACTCCGCGAACGGTTTTTACTTCCACAAATACTAGGGTTCTATCCGGCGCTTTAACGATTATGTCTATCTCGCCCCACTTTTGCCGGAAATTCCGCTCAATCACCTTATATTTGTTTTTCACAAGATATCCACAGGCGATATTTTCGCCAAGTTGACCGGCGTAAGACCTCTGATTCATATAAGTTATGGTAAACCATGTGTAATTTTTATACAAGTAAAACGAGAAAGTGTTAAACAAAATAATGTTTAACAGTAACTTTTGTGTAATTTTTACACAAAACAAACGGCAAAAGCGTTAAACACTTAAATGTTTAACGCTAAGTTTGTGTAATTTTTACACACGTTTTTTGCCACCATTTAAAAACCCACATAAAATGCGTGTTTTTGAAAATGACCGTTTTTGATGTTTAACACTTAAAAGTGTTAAACAAATATTTTGCGACAGATAAAGTGTTTAACACTTAGGCGTTAAACACTTTTTGTTTAACAGTTTAATGAAGGCCTCCGCAAGGCCTTCAAATAAAAAACGGCGCCCTAATCAAGCAGCGCCGTAAACTTCTTAAGTTTCGTCAATAGGTGATGAGGATGGAACGGTTTATGAATAAAATCATCAGCCCCAGCTTCAATGGCTTCTTTTTTTATATCCTCGCTGCTCATCAGGATAATCCCAATATCCGAATCCGGATAAGAACTTTTTATTTTCTTTATCAGTTCTATCCCCGACATTCCCGGCATTTGCCAATCCGTAATAACAACATCCGGAATCTTCTCTGAAATTTTTTTCAAAGCCTCGCAACCATTTTCGGCCAATCTAACCTCAAAGCCGAAAAGATGAAGAATGTCCTGCAACAGTGTCCTCATAGAAGAATTGTCATCTACAACCAAAATATTGAGCATTTTTTCCATGCGCGCACCCCTTTACGAATTTAAGAATTTAAATTTTACCGTTAAAAACGGTCAAAGAACTTATTATAAGATAGACTAATTTCTATATTTTGTCAATAGTTAAAATTTTGCCACAAATTAAAATCAAGCTCCAATTTTATTTCTTCTTTGCCGCCTTTTTGAGGAATCATTAAATATCCTTGTTTCTTCGCAAGTTCATATAATTCTTTGGTGATCTTTACGTCGTTCAAACAATAATTTTTCAGTTCTTCAATTTTGCCTTCGCGATATAAAATACCGGCGTCCAAACTATGGCCGTTTTTGCCATAACCGAGATTGGTTTTTGCCAAAATATCCAAACCCACCCGCTTGCCGAGATTAAATTCAATTTCATCTAAAATATCCAAGTGTGGGATGGAAAAAATATCTCCGCCAGAAGTATTACTGAAATGCTTTTGCAAAACCGGCAAGTCAAAACGGCTTATGCTAAATCCGATTATCATTCCGGCGTTTTTTATCATCTCCATCGCCGCCGCGAATTCATTTTCGTCAAACGCGAAAAACTTATCCCGATTATGGGAATAAAGTCCGATTAAAGAAACTTCCAAGGCGTCGAAATTATTTTCGCCGACCTCCTGAAAAGTGTTTTTTGTCTCAATGTCTAAAACAAGAGTGTCTTTTTCTTCCAAAATTCAAAAACTAGAAAATTATTTACTCTGCAGCGATTTTTTGATTTTATTCAAAAGCTGTTTGTCTTCTTTGAGTTTTTCCCGCGCCGCTTCCACGCCCACGCCAAGTTTTTCGCCCTCAAAAGAATATGTGTTTCCTGATTTGGAAACAACGCCCGCTTTAATTCCGGCGTTCAAAATATCGCCGGCGTATGATATGCCCTCGCCGTACATAATGTCAAATTCCGCGATTTTAAACGGCGCTGCCACTTTGTTTTTCACCACTTTCGCCTTAACGCGGTTGCCGACAACGTCTTCGCCTTTTTAATCTGGGCGATGCGGCGAATATCAATACGCACCGAAGCGTAAAATTTCAAAGCCCGACCGCCCGGGGTGGTAGTCGGTTCGCCGTAACCCATCATCCCGATTTTTTCGCGGAGCTGATTGATAAAAATAATCAAAGTGTTTGATTTGGCGGAAATCGCCGTCAATTTGCGAAGCGCCTGGGACATCATTCTCGCCTGAAGCCCGATGTATTGCGCGCCCATTTCGCCCTCAATTTCCGTTTTTGGAGTCAAAGCGGCAACCGAATCAACCACAATCACGTCAATGATTCCCGAACGCACCAGGCTTTCCAGAATATTCAGCGCTTCCTCGCCGCTGTCCGGCTGAGAGATAATCAGGTCGTTAATTTTTACCCCTAATTTTTTGGCGTATTCCGGGTCCATAGCGTGTTCCGCGTCAATAAAAGCCGCCTTGCCCCCGCCTTTTTGGGCTTCGGCAATGGCGTGAAGCGCCAAAGTGGTCTTGCCGGAACTTTCCGGCCCGAAAATTTCAATAATTCTTCCCTTGGGGAATCCGCCGACTCCCAAAGCGATGTCCAGCGAAAAAGAACCGGTCGGTATCGCCGCCACATCGACTTTTTTAATATCGCCCAATTTCATTATCGCGCCCTCGCCGAATTTTTCTTGAAGAGATTCTAAAAGACTATCCAGTTCGTTGGTTTTTTTATTTTTGTCGTCCTTCATAATTAAAAATTTTGTTGATATATTATTTCTCTTTCGACTTTTATTTCCTTGCCGAGAAATCTTTTAACTTTGAATTCTATTTTATTGATTCCCGGCTGGAGTTGGTATTCTTTTTCAAAATTTCCGTTTTTTTCAACCGGAACTTCTTCGTTGTTTATCGTGAGTTTGTCAAAAAAATTATTGAGATTGCCGCTTAATTTTATAAACTGTTCGTTTACAATTTCGCCGTTATTCGCCGGCCGGATTATTTCCATTTTGGGAATGCCGATTATGTCGTCAATCCTGAAGGCCAAATAAATTATAACAAAAAACGCGGCAATTAGCATTATGGCCTTTTTTCTGCTTTTTCTTTGGGGAGCAAAACGGTTGACGGGGAGTTTGTCGCTTCCTTTTATTTCCGGAGTGATTTCTTTTTTGTAAATGTTCCACAAATAATCCGCGTCAATTCCCAAAGCCGCGGAAACTTTCATCAAATAGCCGCGGACATAAGGTGGTGGCGGCAATTTTTTAAAATCTCCGGAAACAAACGCCGCTAAATAATTTTTCGGCACGCCGGTTATTTCCGCCAGCCTTTCAATATCCATCCCCTTAAAGCTGATGGCGTCTTTTAACGCTTCTTGAAAAGATTTATTGTCATTCATAATATACTTCTCTCGGCTTGGCGCCTTCGCCGGGGCCGATAATTCCTTTTTCTTCCATTACATCCAAAAGCCGGGCGGCGCGGGCATAACCAACTTTTAATCTGCGCTGTAAAAGAGAAGCTGAAGCTTTTTTCGCCGCTTTCACAACTTCAACCGCTTCTTCATATAACTCGTCATCATCGCCTCCATCTCCATTAAAATTATCAAAAACATCACTGCTGCTTTCCTCGCCGTTTCCATCATTGCCGTTCTTCCCGTTTTCAAAAGTCACTTCCTCGCTTTTAACGCCGGAATTATTATCTTTGATAAAATCCGCCACTTTTTTGATTTCCTCTTCGGAAACATAGGCGCCCTGGATGCGTTTCGGCTTGGAAAGTTCCGATGAAACAAAAAGCATATCTCCGCCGCCGAGCAATTTTTCCGCTCCGGCCGTATCCAAAATAGTCCGGGAATCAACCTGCGAAGCAACCTGCAAAGCGATGCGTGAAGTGATATTCGCTTTGATTAAGCCCGTAATGACTTCCACAGACGGCCGCTGAGTGGAAACAACCAAATGAATACCCGTTGCCCGAGCCATTTGCGCCAGCCGCACAATCGCGCCTTCAACTTCACGGCCGTAAGTCGCCATCAAATCAGCCAATTCGTCAATGACTATCAATATATAAGAAAGCCTGTCATCGGGATTTTTTTTGTTATAACTTTGAACATCCCTGGAACCGGCCGCTTGAAGCATTTCATAGCGCTTGTCCATTTCGCTTAACGCCCAACGGAAAACATTGGCCGCCTTTTTCGTTTGAGTGACAACCGGAGAAATCAAATGAGGCAATCCGTCATAAACGGAAAGCTCAACCCGCTTCGGGTCAATCATCACCATCTTCAGCGTTTCCGGAGAATTTTTATAAAGCAAAGAAAGTATAAGCGAATGCAAGGCGATGGATTTGCCGCTGCCCGTGCTCCCGGCAATCAGAAGATGGGGCATTTTTTCAATATTGGCGAATATCGGCTCGCCGCTCACATCTCTGCCCAAGACCATTCCAATAAGGCCGGTTGCCGCGAATTCCGGATAATGTATCAAGCTGCCCAAACGAACAACGGCCGCAGCCTTGTTCGGCACTTCAATGCCAACCAAAGATTTTCCCGGGATCGGCGCTTCTATTCTGATGGGGTGGGCCGCCAAAGCCAAAGCCAAATCGGAATTCAACGCCGTAATGCGCGAAATTTTAACGCCTTCCGCCGGCTTCAAAGTATAACGCGTCACTTTGGGACCGATGTTTATCTCGCCCATTTCCACCGGAATGCCGAAACTTTCCAAGGTTCTTTTGATTATATTAGCGCTGGTGCGCAAATCGCCGGCCGTGGGTTTTTCCACCGAAGACCGAAGCAAATCAAGCGGCGGAAAAACGTAATTGCCGAAAGATTGGGATTTAAAACTGGAAATTTTTTTCAGTTTGGCCGGTTTGTGTTCTTTCACTTCTATCACTTCGGCTCCTTTTTCTTCCGTTGCCGGCGCAACAGCTTCAACTTGCCCCGATTTTTCGGCTTTTTCCACCGCTTTTTTCAAATCCTCATCTTCCCCGTCTTCTTCTTTTTCTTCTTTCTTTTTTCTTATTTTCAACGGCTTGTTAAAAATAATCAGAACGGAAATAATTAAACCGGCGATAACAATTACCAACGCTCCGGCATAACCAAAAAGATTTTCCAAAGAGCCGACTCCGGCGCCGATTATTCCTCCTTTATCCGGAAAAACAATATCTATCAGCCCGAGGCCGGATAAAACGAACAAACCCGCCCCGATAAAAGCAATAATGTAAACTTTGCGCTGTTCCAATAAAAGGAATGACGCAGCCATCATTAAAAAAATCAAGGGCAAAAGATAATAACCCACGCCGAACAGCGCTTCAAAAACATCGTAAAAAAAATTCCCCGCCGGACCCGCGCCCTTAAATCTCGCCAAAAGCAAAATCGCGGCAATGCCGCCGAAAATTATCGCCCAAACGCTCTTTTTGGTTTCGTGATGGAGCCGAAATTCTTCCGTTTTTATAAATTCGCCTTTCGAGCCGATTAAAACTTTTTTTGACTTATCGCGCTTTTTGCTTTTCTTAGCCATATTAATTATAAAATTCACAATTCACAGATATTGAATTTTAAAACATTTTTTTTCGTTAAACAATAGCGCTTGCTTCCGCATAATTCGCATTGATTTTCGCATAATTCGCATTATATTATACAATATGTTAATTCTCGGCATTGACCCGGGTTCCACGCGCGTGGGCTACGGATTAATCAAAAAAAACAAAAATGATTTGTCTTTGATTAAATGCGGTTTGCTGAAAATAAAAAGCAAGGACAAAGCGCAGCGGCTTCTGGAAATTGAAAAAGATTTTTCTTCTTTAATCGCGAGAACAAAACCCGACTTGGTCATTTTGGAAAAATTATTTTTTATGAAAAACATGAAAACCGCCCTGGAAGTCGCCCAGTCCCGCGGGGTCTTGACATTATTGGCAACCAAAAGCAAAATACCCCTATTGGAATTTTCGCCGTCGGAAATAAAAATCGGCGTTACCGGCTACGGCCGCGCCGACAAAAAAGCGATTGCGAAAATGGCCGCCAAAATTTTGAAAGTTCCGGAATTTAAAGAAATAGACGATGTTACTGACGCGATTGCCGCGGCAATAACCGGAGCGCATTATAAATAATTCAAATAAAAGGTCGTAAAAAATTCTCAATTAAAAATGGTTACATCAGAATTAAAAACAGCCACCGTCGTCAACCAAGACGATGATAATTTGGATGAAAGCGATGATGTTTGTTCGGGATGCGGCTCGGAACTGGAAGAAGGAGTTTGCCCGGAATGCGACGCGATAGACGACTTGGAAAAATCTCCGCTGGAAAGCGACGACGAAGACTGGGTTAAGTAAAAAAATAAAACCGTTCCGCTCTCCGCGGAACGGTTTTAAATTAAACTCATTGGACTTATTTGTCCCATTGGTCTTATAATTTAACGATGAAGAAAAAATTTTTATTAAAAACATCCGCCGTTTTTTTGCTGATTTTTTTAACAGCGGCTTTTTGGGGACTTTTAAAAATTTCCCAAATCGCGCGGGAGTTGCCGGACCCGAAACAATTCAGCAGCCGCCAGGTCGCCCAATCAAGTAAAATTTATGACCGCACCGGCGAAGTTTTGCTTTATGAAATTTACAATGAAGAAAAAAGAACAGTGGTTCCTTTTGAGGAAATTCCCGATTATGTAAGAAAAGCTACAATTTCAATTGAAGATAAAAATTTTTACAGCCACAAAGGATTCAGCATCGCTTCCATAATCAAAGGCGCGATTATCGAACCGCTCATCGGCCGGCGCGACCGCGCCCGCGGCGGCTCAACCATTACCCAGCAATTGGCGAAAAACGCTTTTCTCAGCTCGGAAAGAACCGTCATCAGAAAAGTCAAAGAATTGATTTTGGCTTATTGGATTGAACAGCGGTATTCCAAAGACGAAATTCTGGAACTTTATCTTAACCAAATCCCTTACGGTTCAAACGCTTACGGCATTGAAGCCGCCAGCCAGATGTATTTAAGCAAATCCGCCAAAGACCTTAATTTGGCCGAAGCCGCGCTTTTAGCCAGTCTGCCAAAGGCGCCGACTTATTATTCTCCCTGGGGAATCCATAAAGAAGAATTACTGCAGCGCAAAGATTACACTTTGAAACAGATGCTTGATTTGGGATTTATTGACGACGAAGAATTTGAGCGCGCCGAAAAATTCCCCGTTAAATTCGCCGACCCCTCGCTCGGCGCCATTAAAGCGCCTCACTTCGTGATGATGGTTAAAGATTACTTGGCGAACAAATACGGCGAGGATTTTTTGGAAAAAGGCGGATTGAAAATCACCACCACCCTTGATTATGAAATACAGCAAATCGCCGAACGGGTGGTTAAAGAAGGCGCCGAGCGCAACGAAGAATTGTATAAGGGCAAAAACGCCGCTTTGGTCGCCCAAGACCCGAAATCCGGAGAAATTATCGCCTTGGTCGGTTCACGAGATTGGTTTGATAAACAAAACGAAGGAAATTTTAACGTGGCGGTTCAAGGGTTGCGGCAACCGGGTTCGGCTTTTAAGCCGTTCGCTTATTTAACCGCTTTCAGCAAAGGATATTTCCCGGAAACTGTTGTTTTTGACGCGCCCACGGAATTTGTGCCGAATAATCCCAATTGTCCGATAATTGTGGATTTTTCCAATGAAAACGACCAATGCTATCATCCGGAAAATTTTGACCATTACTTCCGCGGACCGATAAATCTCCGCAACGCGCTCAGCCAATCAATAAACGTTCCGGCGGTAAAAATGCTTTATTTGGCCGGACTTGATAACACCATAAAAACCGCCAAAGATTTCGGCATCACCACCTTAAAAGATTCCAATTTTTACGGCTTATCTTTGGTTTTGGGCGGAGGAGAAGTTAAACTAATCGACTTGATTAACGCTTATTCGGTTTTCAGCCAAGAAGGAGTGCGGCATAATCAAAAAATTGTTTTAAAAATAGAAGATGCCAAAGGCAAAGAAATAGAATCTTCATCCGACCAAGCGGTACAGGTTTTTGAGCCGCGATACGTCAAAATGCTCAATGACGTTCTTTCCGACCCCGAAGCTCGCCGGCCGCTTTATTCCGGAAGTTTTGATTTGACTGTTTTTGACGACCGGCAAGTGGCCCTGAAAACAGGAACCACCAACGACTATCGCGACGCCTGGACAATCGGCTACACGCCTTATTTGGTTGCCGGAGTTTGGGCCGGCAACAACCACCAGGAACCGATGCAAAAAAACGCCGGCAGTATTTTGGCGGCTTTGCCGATTTGGAACGCTTTTATGAAAGAAGTTTTATTGAAATATCCGGCTGAACCGTTCAATAAGCCGGATGAAATAAATTTGGCGGAAATCCAAAAACCGATGCTTGACGGCTCTTACACTTACGACATTCACGATATTCTTTATTATGTGGATAAAAACGATCCGCTTGGACCGATTCCCCAAAACCCATCCCGCGACCCCCAATTCATAAATTGGGAAACTTCTTCGCAAATTTGGTGGCAGAGGAGTAGTTAATATTTAAATATTTAAACGTTTAAATATCACGATTTAATAGGCATTAAAATATAAATCCAAGATTCGTCTTGCGGCGATTTTATGAGCGCGGGCTTGCTCAAATCATTCAAACCCAAAAAAATATTTTCCGATTTTATATTTTTCAATCCGTCCAAAAGAAAACGCCAATTGAAAGAAATTTCCATTTGGTTTTCCGCCATTTTTTGAATTTTCGCCGGCACCAAATATTTATTTTCTCCGACACTTTGGCTGGCGGAAAAAATTTCAACATTTTTCGCGTCTTTATTGATGATAATTTTTATTTCATTGAATTTGTCGCTGAAAACGCTGCTTAATTTCACGGCGTTAATCAATTCTTCGGCGTTTAAAATTATTTCATTGGCGATGTTTTTCGGAATAATTTGCTGATAATCGGGAAATTCACCGTTAATCAGCCGGGAAATTATTTCCGTATTTTCCGTTTTAAACAAAACTTGGTTTTGGTCGATGTAAATTTTCGTTTCTTGGCTTTCATTTGATTGAATTTCTTTAATAACTTCTTGAATGGTTTTTAGGGGAATGATTACTTTGAAATTACCGTCAAAATTGGATTCAAAATGATTATTGGCGATTGTTTTTTCCGAAAGCCGAAATGTGTCGGTGGCCGCCAATTTTAATATTGTTATTTGAAAATCAAACAATATTCCGCTTAATTCCGGCCGATTGTCGGCTGTGGCGGAATTTACCGCGGAAATCAACGCGTTTTTTAATAAAGAATTTTTAATTTTAATAAATTGCTTTATATTTCCTATTTGGGGAATTATCGGGAATTCCTCTTTTTTAATCCCTTGAATCTCCGCCTGATAATTGTCGGTTTTAATTATTAATTTATCTTTTTTTAATTCCAGATTTATTTTTTCAACTTGAAGATTATTAATAATGGAATTAAAAATATTCAACGGAATCGTAACGCTTCCATTCTCGATAATTTTACCGGAAATAAAAGTAGTGATTCCTAATTCCAGATTGGTCGCCGCCAATTTTATTTTATTATCAATGGTTTCTATTAGAAAATTTTTAAGAATCGGCAAAGATGGATTTTCCGCGCAAATTCTTTCAATCGACCGCAATCCGTCTTTTAGATTTTTTTTAAGAATAATCAGTTTCATAATAGTAATTAATATATTTAAATTAGTTGTTTTAGTAGTATAAGCGCAATTTGGGGAAAAGTAAAAATAGTTTATATTTTTCCTTTAAATCTTTAAATATTTAAATATTTTTTATTGTTTATTATTTGTGGAAAGTCGGGGAAAACTTTTTAGGAATTTTCATTGATTATTTCCTTTAATAATATTATTTTTTGGTTTAATGAATGATTTTTGTTTATTTCTTTGGATATTTTTTCATAAGAATGAATTATTGTAGTGTGGTCTCTTTTTCCCAACTTTTCCCCAATGTCGGGATAAGACATCCCCAACATTTCCCTTAAAAGAAAAATCACTATTTGCCTCGGCTCCATGGCGGACTTTCTTCTTGATTGGCCGGAAATGTCGCTTATTGGAATTTCAAAATACACAGCAACGGAATTGATTATTTGGTTTGGGGTTATTTTTCTGCCCGACTGCTGGATTACATTATTGATTATTTCTTCGGCGGTTTTGGGGTCCAGGTCGACATTTTTTACTTCTTTGTAAAAAAGTATTTTATTTAAAATACCTTCTATTTCCCTGATGTTCCTTTGGACTTTTAAGGCGATTATTTCGCAGATATTATCCGGCAAGTCGCCTTTTATTTCCGCCAATTTGGTTTTAATAATCGCCAGCCGCATTTCATAATCCGGATAGGTGATATCCGCCGCCATTCCGCCTTCAAAACGCGAACGCAATCTTTCGTGAAGCGTCGGAATCGCCGCCGGCGCCCGGTCCGAAGAAATTATTATTTGTTTGTTGTTTTCGTACAAAACATTAAAGGTATGGAAAAATTCTTCTTCGCTCCTTTCTTTGCCGCCGATAAATTGGATATCGTCAATGATTAAAACGTCGATATTTCTGTATTTATTTTTAAGGTCCTCCATTCTTTTATTGCGGATGGCGGTTACCACTTCATTGACGAATTTTTCCGAGTGGACGTATTTTACTTTAATTTTATTTTTATAAGTTTTTTTAATTTCATTTCCTACTCCTTGGATCATATGAGTTTTTCCCAAACCCGTGCCGCCGTAAATAAAAAACGGGTTGTATTTTTTTCCGATGTTTTTAATCACCGCCAAACTGGCGGCGTAAGCCAATTCATTGGACGAACCGACGATGAAAGAATCTAATTTATATCGCGGATGCAGTCCGGACTCCGGATCAATTTTTAATTCGGGGATGGTCGGCTGCTTGATTTCAAAACCGTCGGCGACATTATTAAACAGCGACACTTTGTTTTCAATAACCGTGTATTCTATTTTTTTAATGGTGTCATCGTAATTTTTTAAAATTTCAAAAATAACCTTGTGGTATTTGTTTTTTACCCATTCTTTGGAAAAATTATTGGCCAAGCCGATGATTATTTCGCCATCTTTCTTTTTTTCAACTAAAGAACTGTTTTTAAACCAGGTTAGAAAATTAGGCCTTGAAATTTGAAGTTCTATTTCCGATAAAGTTGTTTGCCAAAGTTGATTGAGGTCCATTATCAACTTATTTTATGGAGGGTTGTTTTAATGTCAAACAGCGAATTTTTAACATTATGTGGATTGCCTGTGGAAAACTATTTCTATATAATAAGAGTGTGAAAACATTAGCCGACATAAAAAGTCAGTTGACCAAAGCGCGGCGCGAGGCCGAAGAGCGCGACGCCAAGCGCGTGGCGGAAAAAAACAATCTTCCTTACGCGGATATGTCCGCGAAGCCGGTGAGCGTTGAAGCGCTTAATTTGATTCCTGAAGAAATCGCGAAAAAAAACAAAATCGCGGTCATTGAGGCTCTTAAAGGTAAAGCGGCGATAGTTGTTTGCGATCCTAACAGCGAGGGCGTGAAACAAATTCTCAAAGAAATTGAATTAAAAGGTTATAAGCCGGCGATTTTTGTGGTTTCAGAATATAGTTTCAATCGCGTTTTGAATTTTTATAAATTTGTTTCCCAAAAACAGGAAAAAATATCCGGAAAAATTGAAACAGGAAAAGAAATGGGTTTAAATTCTTTGAAAAAAATCGAAGAAGCGCTGAAAACAATTCCTTTTAACACTTTAAATGTCGGAAAAATTTTTGAAATTGTTTTAAACGGCGCGCTGGCGAACAGGGCGTCGGATATTCACTTTGAACCTGAAGAAAAAATTGTGAAATTAAGATTAAGAATTGACGGAGCGCTTCATGATGTTTTGAACGACATTAACAAAGAATTTTATTCAGCCTTGCTTTCGCGGATAAAATTGCTGTCCAATTTAAAAATCAATGTCCGCGATGAAGCTCAAGACGGCAGGTTCACAATAAAATCAGTCAGTAAGGAAATAGAAGTGAGAGTGGCGATCGCGCCTTCGGAGTTTGGCGAAGTGGCGGTTATGAGAATTCTTGATCCGGATGCCATCAGTTTGTCTTTATCCGATTTGGGGCTGCGCGACGACGATTTAAAAATAATCGAAGCGGAGTTGAAAAGGCCCAACGGAATGATTCTCAATACCGGTCCGACCGGCTCCGGAAAAACGACAACGCTTTACGCTTTTTTAAAACACAAGAAAAATCCGGAAATAAAAATAATCACCATTGAAGACCCGATTGAATATCATTTAGAGGGCATTGAACAGACGCAAGTTGACGAGGAGGCGGGTTATACTTTTGCCAACGGGCTGCGTTCATTGATGCGGCAGGACCCGGATATTATTCTGGTCGGTGAAATGCGCGACAAGGAAACTTCGGAAATCGGCATTCAAGCGGCTTTAACCGGCCATTTGGTTTTTTCCACGATTCACGCCAATTCCGCGGCCGCGGCCATCCCCCGGCTTTTGGACTTGGGAGTAAAGCCGACCAGCATCGGTCCGGCGTTAAATCTGGTGATTGCCCAAAGGCTGGTGCGCCGGCTTTGCCAAAATTGCAAAGCTTCGGCGGAAATTTCCGGAGATTTGCGGATAAAAATAGAAAAGTTTTTAAGCGATTTGCCGACAAGAGTTAATAAAGGGAATTATAAAGATATTAAAATTTTCAGTCCGTCGGAGAACGGCTGCGAAAAATGCAACAACTCTAAATATAAGGGCAGGGTGGCGATTTACGAACTGCTTTTAAACGACCCGGAATACGAAAAAATTATGGCTGGCGAAAAAGCGGAAGAATTGTCCTCGCATAAAGAATTGGAAGAATTGATTTTACAGCAAGCCGGCGAAACCGCCATTAAAAAATTCAGCCAAGAACAAGGAATGGTGACTATGCAAGAGGACGGAATTTTAAAAGTGATTTCCGGGATGACGACATTTGAGGAAGTGGAATCAATGACAGGATCAATAATTTGGAAATAAAAAAACCGCTTGGTTCTGTGGGCACTATTTAAAACTCATACCGAAGGTAAAGAGATTAGAATTGTTTCGAGGATGGGTTCAGCCGAAACCGAACCGTCCGAAACTAAAAACAATTCCTTCTTTGCCCACAGGACCAAACGGCCTTAATTTAAAATCAACATAGCATATATGCCAAAAAAAGTCAAGACTTCTAAAAATATTATCAAGGATGACCAGTTTATTGATTCTTTTTTGCGTCCGAAGACGTTCAACGATTATATTGGACAGGGAAAAATAAAAAAAGGGCTGGAAATAATCCTGAAAGCCGCTCAAAAAAGGAGGGAATCCATAGACCATCTGCTTTTTTACGGCCAACCCGGATTGGGTAAAACAACCTTGGCAACGCTTGTTGCCGGCGAAACAGGCGCGAATTTAAGGATTGTTTCCGCGCCGAGCTTAAATCGGACGGGCGATTTGGCCGCTCTACTTACCAATCTTGAAGAACGCGATGTCCTTTTTATTGACGAAGCGCATCGGCTTAATCCGGCGGTGGAAGAGGTTTTCTATTCCGCCATGGACAGCGGCAGATTAAATATAACAATCGGCAAAGGTCCGTCAAGTCGGATTATCCCCATAGATTTGCCGCCGTTCACTTTAATCGCCGCCACCACCAGAATCAATCTGATTTCTTCGCCTTTGCGCTCCCGTTTTGGCGCGATTTTCCGATTGGATTATTATAATAATGAAGAAATTAACACAATCATAGAGCGGTCGGCGGATATTTTGAAAATCAAAATCGCTTTGGATGCGGTTTCAACAATCGCCAAAGCGTCGCGCTTCACTCCGCGCTTGGCGAACAGATTGCTTAAGCGCTCAAGAGATATCGCCGAAGTCAATGATATAAGAGTTATTAAAAGGGAAATCGTTTTGGAGGCGTTTGATATGTTGGGAATTGACGAAATGGGATTGGAAATTCACGACCGCCGTTTATTGGAAATTATGATTGAAAAATTCGGCAACCGGCCCGTCGGCATAAATTCTTTAGCAGCCAGTTTGGGCGAAGATAAAGACACGATCGAAGAAATTTACGAGCCGTATCTTTTAAAAATCGGATTCATTCAGCGCACTCCGTCAGGCAGAATCGCCACTTCCGAGGCCAAAAAATGGTTGGGGTATTAAATTTATTTAAAAATAAAAAACGCGGGTGGCGTTTTTTATTTTTTGCTTTTCTGCGGAGAATTGTGATAAAATGTTTTTAAATGGAAAATAATTCTCAAAAACCGGATATTGAAATTAGGACAATGAAATCTGACATTGAGGCGATGAAAGCCGGCGGCGGAGACGCGACCGGAACGCAATTCGTGAAATTGGCGGAAGACAAAATTCCGAAAACTCCGGAAGAAATAAAAATCAGCATCAAAGCGCCGGGATACGCCGGAGAAGAAAAAGGAATTTTTTCAGCGTCCGGAGAAATAAAAGCCGTACAAGCCGCGTCCTCAAAAATTCCTTTTAAAACAATCGCCATTGTTTTGATTTCCATTTTAGCGGTTGCGGGCCTGGGATATTTGGCGTATAATGTAGCATTAAAATTATTATGAATAAATTCCAACATCAACTTGAAAAAGAAAAAAAGGAAATTCTGGAAGAATTGAAAAAACACGAAGGAATCACGGATTTCGGCAGCGATGTTGACCCGGATGAGGAAACCAGCGAATCGGAAGAATATGAAAATGAAATGTCCGTAAAGCAGGCGCTAAAAGAACGTTTGTCCGACATTGAGACCGCCTTGAAAAAAATCAATAATGGGAATTACGGAATTTGCGAGAATTGCAAAGGGGAAATATCCGAAAATGTTCTTGAAATAAATCCGGAATCAAGATTGTGCAAGAAATGTAAAGCGACAGTAAAATAATTTCAAATTTTGAATTTTAATTAAATTTTAATTGATTGAATTTTAAATTAAAATTAAGTCATTAAGTCATTTATTTAAAATTAGAAATTTAAAATTTTATTATGGCTAAAAATTTCTCCAAAGTTTTTTCCGCGGAACTTGAAGGGATTGACGCCAAGCTTATTGAAGTGGAAACCGACATTAACGTCGGTCTTCATTCGTTTAACATCGTCGGCTTGGCGGATAAAGCGCTGAAAGAAGCCAAAGAGCGGGTGAGCTCGGCTTTGAAAAATTCCGGAATTAAGCCGCCGACGAAAGAAAACAGGAAAATTACCGTCAATCTCGCGCCCGCGGATATTAAAAAAACCGGTTCGCAATACGATTTGGCGATTGCCGCCGGTTATTTGTTGGCGACCAAACAAATCAAGCCGTTTGAAACCAAAGATAAAATTTTCGTGGGCGAACTTTCTTTGGACGGAGAATTGCGGCCGATTTCCGGGAGTTTGAGCATTAGCCGTTTGGCGAAAAAGTTGGGATTCAAATTTTTATTTTTGCCGAAAGAAAACGCGGCCGAAGCCGCGATTATCAAGGGGGTGGGCGCGGTTCCGGTTTCAAATTTAACTGAACTTATCGATTATCTTGAAGGCAGGAAAGAAATAGTTTCCCAAAAGCCATTGAAAATCGGATTAGGGCGAGAAGAAAAATCAACGATAAATATCAGCGACATTAAAGGCCAAGAAAGCGCCAAACGCGCTTTAGCGGTTGCCGCGGCCGGAGGCCATAATATTTTAATGTTCGGGCCGCCCGGAGCCGGCAAAACAATGCTCGCCCAGGCTTTGGTTTCCATATTGCCGGAACCGTCGCTTGATGAAATTATTGAAACAACGCAGATTTACAGCGCCGCCGGCGCTTTGGCCAATCTGCCGTTTGTGAATTTCCGGCCATTTCGGGCGCCGCATCATTCAGCTTCAATGGTTTCAGTTATTGGCGGCGGCACGAATCTTAAACCCGGGGAAATAAGCTTGGCGCATCGCGGTGTTTTGTTTCTTGATGAAATTCCGGAATTTCGGCGCGATCTTTTGGAATCTTTGCGCCAACCATTGGAAAGCGGCAGCGTTTGTATTTCCCGCGCCAAAGGTTCGTTGGATTTTCCCGCAAGGTTTTCTTTAGTGGCGGCGATGAATCCCTGCCCTTGCGGATATTTCGGAGTGGAAACTCCGGAAAAAGAATGCCGTTGCACCGCCAACGAAGTTTTTCGTTACCAGAAAAAAATTTCCGGTCCGCTTTTGGACAGAATTGACATTCAAATTGAAGTGCCGCGTTTGAAAATAGAAGAATTAAGAAGTGAAGTTTCGGCCAAAGAAAGCGATAAAAGCGAAAAAATAAAAGAAGCGGTTTTAAAAGCGCGCGAAATTCAAAAAGAGCGTTTTGCGAAAATCAGGCCGAAAATTTATTTGAATTCCGAAATGAGTTCAAAAATGGTTGACGCAATGATTGATATCGCCGCCGACGCGGAATCTTTTTTGAAAAATATGATGGAAAAGTCTTTTATTTCCGCCAGAGGGTATTATCGGGTTTTGAAAATCGCCAGAACAATCGCGGACTTGGAAAATTTTAAAAATGTTCGCAGCCATCATTTGGCGGAAGCGTTTCAATACAGAGTAAGAGAGAAAGAGTAGGTTGGCGATTGAAAAATTATTTCTTTAACCCGCTCACGCTTCGCCTACGGCGGGACTGCGCTTCCGTTAAGGTTTCAGAAATAATTTTTCAATCGCTTTATTTAGTTGGCCAAAGGGTTTTCCGCGCCGTGGATTTCAAAATGGAGGTGGCAGCCGGTCGGGCCGTAGGTGTTGCCGGTGCTGCCCATATAGCCGATAAGTTCTTTTTCTTTGACGTACTGGCCGATTTGCGCTTCGGCTTTTTCAAGGTGCGCGTAAAGGGTTTCAATACTGTTGGGATGTTCTATGGTAATGGAATTGCCATAGCCATTATTCCAGCTGTCATCATTTACAGCTTCAATGATTATGCCTTCTCTTGCCGCGTAAATCGGCGTGCCGCAGCGGTTGGCGATGTCAACAGCATTGAAAGCGTGCAGTTGTCCCCAATTCCAGCCGATGGTTGGCGGGGAAATCCTAAATTGACTCGGTTTTTTCTTTGATTTTTGGCTGATTGGGGAGTTGGCGGGATTAAGGCTGTCGGAAAGGATGTTTTGCGCCGGCTCTTCCGGAATTTCTTGGGCCATGGCGGCTGTTGCCAAAAGAGAATCCTGGCGAAGGCGCTGGTATTCCTCGCTCGGTCCGCCAAGGGTGTTTTGAGGGCTGGAAAAGGCTAAATCGCCTTTATTTAAAGCGAAATTTCCAATAATAACCGCTAAAATTAAAACTCCCCACCAGGCAGTGAGGCAGTGAATTTTGCGGAAAACTTGTTCGCCGACTGGCGAATTTGACCAATATTTGATTTTATCCAATACTGTACTAATGCGTTCATTATATACAAACCTCAATGAAAAGCAACAGCGGGCTGTGGAAAACTTGGAAGGCCCGATTTTGATAGTTGCCGGCGCCGGAAGCGGTAAAACTCGGACTTTAACCAGCCGCTTAGGCGCCATTTTAGCGTCCGGAGCGGTTCCGGAAAGCGTGGTGGCTATTACTTTCACCAATAAAGCGGCGGAAGAGATGAAAAATAGGGTTAGAAATATTGAAAATTGTAAATTGAAAATCGAAAATTTATTCATCGGCACTTTTCATTCCCTCGGAGCGAGAATTTTGAAAAAAGAAGCGAAATTAGCGGGGAGAACGCCGAATTTTTCCATTTTTGACGGCGATGATTCCCTTCGGCTCATAAAAAATATCGTTAAAAATCTGAATTTGCCGGAACATAAAAAACAAAGGGAGGCGAATCCGCTCTTTCTGCGGCGCGAATTTTCAAGAATTAAAAGCGAATTATCAGATATTGAAGATGAAGACGAATTAACCGGAGCATTTTTTAAAGAGTATGAAGAGGCCTTGCGGAAAAACAACGCTTTTGATTTTGACGATTTGATTGAAAAGCCGATAAGGATTTTTCAAAATCATAAAGATATCCTTGAAAAATACCAAAAGCGGTTCCGTTATATTTTAGTGGACGAGTTTCAAGATACCAACACGGCGCAGTATGTTTTCGTGAAATTACTGGCGGAAGGGCATCAAAATCTGAGCGTTGTCGGAGACGACCAGCAGTCAATTTATAAATTCCGCGGCTCCAATTTTAAAATCTTTCTTAATTTTGAAAACGATTGGCCGAAAACGAAAACCGTTTTTTTGGAGCAAAATTACCGTTCCAGCGGCAATATTATTAAAGCCGCGTCTTCCGTGATAGCCAACAATAAATTTCAGAAACCGAAAAATCTTTGGACGGAAAATCCGGACGGCGATTTGGTGAGAGTGGCAGAGCATAACGGTGAGGATGAAGAGGCGGAGTGGGTGACAGACAAGATATTTAAATATTTAAATATTGAAAAATTTAAATATGAAAATAATTCTGTTGCGGTTCTTTATCGCACCAACGCGCAGTCGCGGGCGATTGAAAGCGCGTTGATTGAGCGCGGTATTGTTTACAAAATTTTCGGCGGCGTGAAATTTTACGAGCGTAAAGAAATCAAAGATATTGTGGCGGTTTTACGATGGTCTTTTAATCAAAATGATATGGTAAGTTTTGAACGCATAAAAACAGCGTTTTTAAAAAAGCCGTTTTTGGAAATTCAAAATAAAGCTCCGGCAATGGCGGGAAAGCTGTCACCGGCGGAATTAATTAGCTATATTCTGGAAACCGGCGAGTATCCGGAAAGATTAAAAAGAACCGAAGATAATTTTCAAGAACGCATTGAAAACATCAATGAGCTTATTTATTTCGCTTCGGAATTTAACAGTCTGACGGAATTTTTGGAAAAAATTTCCTTGTTTCAATCCGGCGATAGGGGGAAAACCAATAAATTATCAGATGTTAAAGGTCAGATGTTAGATGTTAACTTAATGACCATCCATATCGCCAAAGGGTTGGAATTCGACGAAGTTTTTATTATCGGCTGCAATGAAGGATTATTACCGCATCAAATGTCGTATCATAATAATGAGGAAATAGAGGAAGAGCGGCGGCTGATGTATGTGGCGATGACCCGCGCCAAGAAAAATCTCTATCTGAATTTTTACAATATCCCGTCGCGCTTTCTTTCCGAAATCGCTCCGGAAACGGTTGAGGTTGTCATTAATAAAAAAGGAAATAAATATGAAACATTAAGCGATTTTCTGGATGACGAGGAAAGATATATAGAATTTGATTAAATTTATGATTGTAATTCTTCATAATATCAGAAGTTTATATAATGTGGGCTCTATATTTCGCACTGCCGATGCCGCGGGCATTGAAAAAATTTATTTGTGCGGCATTACGCCGAAGCCAGTTAACGAATTCGGCAGATTGCGGTCGCAATTAACCAAAGTTTCGCTGGGCGCGGAAAAATATATCGAATGGGAATATTGCAAATCAACAACGCGGTTAATTGATAAACTTCGACGCAATGGATATAAAATTTTCAGCATTGAGCAATCAAAAAAATCTATTCCGTATTATTCTCTAAAAGCTAAAAGCTATAAGCTAAAAGCCGTTGCCTTAGTTTTAGGCAATGAAATAAAGGGTTTACCGCAATCCATTTTGAAACGCAGCGATAAAATTCTGGAAATTCCGATGAAGGGCAAAAAAGAGTCATTAAATGTGTCAGTGGCGTTTGGAATAGTTGCGTTTCACTTGATAAATTCTTAAAATAATTAAATGTTGATTTACATCGGGGCGGACCATCAGGGCTTTAAACTGAAAGACGCCTTGAAAAAATTTTTAAAAGAGCGCGGCTATGAAGTGATTGATATCGGCAATGACAAATACGATGAAAACGACGATTATCCGGATTTTGCGGCATTGGTCGCTCGGCAAGTGGCGCAGGACGTTTTTACGCGAAAGGGCGTTTTAATTTGCGGCTCGGGGGCGGGCGTGGACATTACTGCCAATAAATTCAAAGATATCCGTTCGGTTTTGGCAACCAATCCGGATCAGGCTTATTTAAGCCGCAAAGACGATGACACTAATGTTTTGTCTTTGGCCGCCGAATTTACAACCGAGGAAGCCGCCAAGAAAATTTTAAGCGTTTGGCTGTCAACGCCTTTTTCCGGCGGCGAAAGGTATAAGCGGCGGATTGAAAAAATAAGAAACATTGAATATGGCAATTATTAAAATATATCGCGTCCCGAAGCGATATTATTGATATTTTTTAAAATAGATTTATAATACTCGCATAGTTTAAAAAAATAATTCAAACTCAAAAATTTGTTTTATCCGGCCTTCGCCCTGTTGGTTCTGATAAGCAAGTTTAAGGAAAACACAAAGAAGAGATGAACAAGACATGGGGCAAGCATCTTATTATTGATGCTTACGGAATTGATTACGCAAAATTAAGAAACCAAAAATCAATAAAAAATTTATTAAAGGATTTGCCGAAGAAATTCAAGATGAGGCCCTTGGGCAAGGAATCGGTAAAAAAAGTTTCTTCGGATTTTTATCCGGATTGGGGAGTGTCGGGATTCGTGATGCTTTATGAAAGCCATATTTCTCTGCACACTTGGCCGGAAGAAGGATATGTGGCAATGGACCTTTATTCTTGCAAGGATTTTGATGACAAGGCGATTGTGAAATATCTCAGGGAATTTTGGAACGCGAAAAAAATGAAAATAAAAGTCGTTATCAGAGGATAGAGCAATCGCGAATATGGCGAATAAAACAAAAATAGCGATAAACGGGTTTGGGAGAATCGGCCGGCTTTTTTTGCGGCAGATTATCAATGAGCCGAATATAGAAATTGTCGCCATTAACGACTTGGGTGATGTTGAAAATCTGCGTTATTTGTTCAAATACGATTCGGTTTACGGCCGTTTTGAGCAAGATATCAGCAATATAAAATTTTTGCAGGAAAAAGACCCGCTGAAATTGCCGTGGAAAGATTTGGGGATAGATATTGTGATTGAAGCAACCGGCGTTTTTGAAACTTACGAAAAAGCCAAAGCGCATTTGGACGCGGGCGCGAAAAGAGTTGTCTTGACCGCGCCGGCGAAAGATGCGGACGGCGAATTGGGGAAAACTATATTAATAGGCGTTAATGAAGGCGATTTGAAAACTTGTTCTATTTCTTCCAATGCTTCTTGCACCACCAACGGCATTGCTCCGGTTTTAGCGGTTTTGAGCGAAAATCCGGGCATTGAAAAAGCGGTTTTAAACACGATACACGCGCTCACCAATACTCAAACAACCGTTGATAGTCCCGTAAAAGGCAGTGATTTTCGGCGCGGCCGGGCAGCTGGTCAGAACATTATTCCTTCCACCACCGGCGCGGCCATCGCCTCCACCCGCGTTATCAAGAATTTGGAAGGAAAATTTGACGGCATCGCTTTGCGCGTGCCGATTATCACCGGTTCCGTTGCGGACATTACTTTTATCAGTAAAAGAGAAACATCGGTTGAAGAAATAAATAAAATTTTGAAAGACGCGTCGCAATCCGAAAAATGGAAAGGAATTTTGAAAACCGCCGAAGACCAGATCGTTTCTTCGGATATAATCGCCGAACCGTACGGAGCGATTATTGATTTGAAATTCACCAAAGTGATTGGCGGGAACTTGGTGAAAATTTTATCATGGTATGACAACGAATGGGGTTATGTGGCGATGCTGAAAAAACACGTTTTGGAAGTTGCGAAAATTTTATAATTTTTAATTTTTTGCTTTTTCTCTTAAATCGGCTAAAATATAGCCAATGATCAATTCTCCCGTGCAGGAAATTAAAGACCGGCTGGACATCGTTGAATTTATCCGTTCTTATGTTCAGCTTTTGCCGGCAGGCAAGAATTTCAGGGCCTGCTGCCCTTTTCATAAAGAAAAAACTCCTTCTTTTATGGTTTCGCCGGACAGGCAGACATGGCATTGTTTCGGCGCTTGCGCCGAAGGCGGAGATATTTTCAAGTTTGTGATGAAGCATGATAATCTGGAATTTTACGAAGCTTTGAACTTTCTGGCGGAAAAGGCGGGGGTGGAATTGAGGAAATTTTCTCCGGCTGACCAGCGGCAATTTGGCGTTTTATACGACATTAACGATTTCGCGAAAAAATTTTTTCAAAAACAGCTGGAATTTTCCAAAGAGGCGAATGAATATCTGGCGAATCGCGGATTGAAAAAAGAAACTATTGAAGAATTTGAAATCGGATTCGCGCCGCAAAGTTTTGATAATTTGACCGTGCATTTAATAAATTCCGGATACGCTGTGGCTGACATTGAACGGGCGGGATTGAATTTTAAAAGCGAACGCGGCGGCTACATTGACAGATTCCGCGGCCGGATAATGTTCCCGATTTACAATCATTTCGGCAAGACCATTGGTTTTTCTGCCAGAATTCTTCCGCAATACGACAACGGCGAGACCGGAAAGTACATCAACAGTCCGGAGACCGCGATTTTCAACAAGTCAAAAGTTCTTTACGGATTCCATAAAAGCAAGAATTTTATTAAAGAAAAAAAGGAAGCGGTTTTAGTGGAAGGACAAATGGATTTTTTGATGGCTTGGCAGGATGGAATGAAAAACGTTGCCGCGACTTCGGGCACGGCTTTGACGCCGGACCATTTGGCGGTTCTGTGGCGCTTGACGGATAAAGTGATTTTTTGTTTTGACAACGATGAGGCCGGTTTAAAAGCCGCGGAACGGAGCATTGATTTGGCGCAAAACCGCGATTTTAGCGTAAGATTGCTTATTTTGGAAGATTATAAAGATCCGGCTGACGCCGTAAAACACAAGCCGGGGATTTTGGAAAAACTGGCGCAAAAAGCCAAGCCGGCGATGGAATTTTATTTCAACCGCTATCTTCAAAGCGCGGACAAGCGCGGACTTAACGCGGACAAACGCGGAAACATCAGCGATTTAAAGAATAACATAAGAGTAGTTTTGGCGAAAATTAAAAATCTGGCGAGTCCGATTGAGCGGCAATATTGGCTGCATGAGCTGGCTTTAAAAACACGCGTGAAGGAAGAGGCGTTGAATGAAGAAATGGGACAGCTGAAAATTCCAAATTACAAAACCCAAATTACAAACATAAACACCGATAACGCGCAAAATAATAAAATTATTCCGGAGACGAGAATGGAATTGCTGGCGCAGAAATTAATCGGCTTGATGTCTTTGGATGAAAATTTGTATTCAATCGCCGGAGATTTTTTGGAATATTTGCCGGAAAATTATTCCATGGTTGCGCGGAGCTTGGTGGAAAAAGTTCCACTGGAAAGCGAAGAGCATAATAATTTATTGGGCGCCATATCGCTGAAAACATCTTTTGAAATTCAGATTTTCGACCAAGAAAAAATAAACAATGAATTTCAGGAATTGGCGCGCCAGCTGCGGCTGGAGTATTTAAGAAATAAGAGGCAGGAATTGGTTAATGCCTTGAAAGAAGCGGAAAGCGACGGCGGTGAAAAAGATGTGGAGGCGCTTTTGCGGGAGTTTGACGAGATTTCAAAGTTGATGCATAATTAATAAACTAAAATGAAAAATCATAAATTAAAATTAAAAAAGAAAAAGAAAATTATCAAATCTAAAAAGAAGAAAATTTTAAAGAAAGCTTCTAAAAAATCTGTTAAAAAAGTAAAAAAGCCGGCGAAAAGAATCGCCAAAAAAACGGCGAAAGCGAAGCCACCGAAAAAGAAATTTAAATTCAACGAGGAAGAACTCAACGAACTTATCAGGCGCGGAAAAACGCGCGGTTTTGTGATTGATTCGGAAATTCTTTACACTTTTCCGGATATTGAAAAAGACATCCGTTTTTTGGAGGAAATTTATGAACGGCTGGAAAGCGCTAATGTAAAAATTATCGAAGCCGGCCATTTAATAGACGTTTCCGAAAAAGAAGAAATAAGCAAAAAAGAAATTGAGAAAGCCACGGAAATAGAGTCGGAAATCCGTTTGCCGGACGCGGTTCAGATGTATCTTAAAGAAATAGGCAAAACCGCGCTTTTGACCGGCGCGCAGGAAAAAGAATTGGCGAAGCGCGCGGAAAAAGGCGATGAAGAAGCGCGACAACATTTGATTCAGGCGAACTTGCGCTTGGTCGCTTCAATCGCCAAGCGTTATGTTTACCGCAGTCCGAATCTAAGCATTCTTGATTTAATGCAGGAAGGGAACATCGGTCTCTCCAAAGCGGTGGAAAAATTCGATTATCGCAAGGGATTCAAATTTTCCACTTACGCGACTTGGTGGATAAGGCAGGCGATCACCCGCGCCTTGGCGGACCAGTCGCGCACCATCAGGATTCCGGTGCATATGATTGAAACCATTTCAAAATACACCCAAACTAAAAGAAAGTTGGCGCAGGAATTAAACCGCGAGCCGCTAGCCGAGGAAATCGCCATTGAAATGGAAACATCGGTTGAGAAAATCCGGCATCTCCAGAAAATTTCCCAAGAAGTGCTTTCTTTGGAAGCGCCCATCGGCGAAGACGACGATGATTCAACTTTGTCGGAATTGGTGAAAGACGAAAAAAGTCCGACTTCGTCGCAAATTGTTTCCCGCGTTTTATTAAGGGAAAAACTTGATGATATTTTCAATGATTTATCCCCGCGCGAGCAGGAAATTTTAAAATTGCGCTTCGGCTTGGATGACGGCGTAAGCCATACGCTTGAAGAGGTGGGCAAAAAATTCGGCGTTACCCGCGAAAGAATCAGGCAAATTGAAGCCAAAACTCTGGAAAAGATAAAAAAACACCAGAAAGCCAATGCGCTTGAAGAATACTAAATCGGCGTGGTATAATAAATAAGTCGAAAATTATGAATTAATGAGTTGTGAGTTAACGAATTAATCCGTTAACTCGTTAATTCGTTAATCAATAATAATTTATGAAAAAAATATTTACCGTATTTTTGTTCGTTTCAATGGTCGCGTTGTCGTCGGTCGCTTTGGCGCAGAATGACCTGTCCGGTCAGGAAATTACCGTCAAAGATTTGGGCGTGGAAAACCCAGGCATTTTGCCGACCAGCCCGTTTTATTTCTTTAAAAGCATAACCCGCAACATAAAGAGGGTTTTTACGGTTGATCCGGTGAAAAAAGCAGAGTTGGAATTAAACATTGCCAATCAGCAGGCCGCGGAAATAAAAAAACTTGAAGAAGTGGCGCCGGAGCGCGTTAACGCGATTTCCAGGGCGACCGCCAATTATCAGGAGAATGTTGAACGTTTAAAAACTCGTTTGGATAATTTGCGGGAGAACAGCCAAAATCCCAATATTGATAAGTTGGTTGAAAAATTGGCTGACCAGTCAATCAAACATCAGCAGCTTTTTGACGAATTGAAAAGCAAATTTGAGGACAATGACGAATTAAAACAGCGCATTGAATCGGCTCAGGAAAAAATCAGCGAAACGGCCGCGAAAATTCCGGAAAAATTCGATAATCCGGAAATGTTTCGCGAGAGAATGGAAAAAATTTTAAAAGCTCGGCCGGAAGGCGTTGTTAATGAATTAAAGCGGATAGAAATCATTGACCGCATTGCTGATAAAATTCCAGTTGAACAAAGAAAAGAAATAGAAGGAATAAAGGAAAAAATGATGGAAGAATTCGGCGATAAAATTGAAAAATTGCCGGAAATCCAAAAGGGAAAAATTTTGAAGCCGGAATTTTTTGAAATGATTCCGGGCGACGCCGGACAAAGGGTGAAAATTCTGGAAGAAATAAAAAGCAAAGTCGGTTCTTCGGAAATCAGGGGGAAAATAATGGAAGCCGGAGAGAAGATTTTGGAAAATAAAATTGAAAGCCGGGAAATAAAAAAAGAAGATGTTTTAAGGATGATGGAATATGTGAAGGAATTGATTGTTAAAGCGGAGGCCGCGGTAGCGGGGATAGAAGACGAGGAATTCCGCGCCAAGAGAAAGAGATTATTGGAAGAAATAAGAACGCGTTTCTCCAAGGCGGAAGCGGTTTTAGATGAAGGCAAAATCGGCGAAGCGTTTGGTATTGTCAATTCAGCTGGCGCGGAAACGAAAAAGTTCTTGATTCAACCGGCGGTTGACGCGGTTAGGCCGATTCAGGAAATCAATATAAAACCGTCAATTCGGCCAATAGAATCCGGAACCGCGACATCTGGTCCGCTTACGCCGTCGTCAAATATAATGCCGATTGAGCCGAAAGAAACGGAACAAATTCAGGAAAAAGTCCAAGAAATAAAACCGGAAATCGCGCCGATGATAAAAAACATTATTCCGGAAATCCCCTTGATGCCGAAATACTAAAACATGACATCGGAGCAAATCAGAGAAAAATTTTTGGAGTTTTTTGAAAAGAAGGGACATAAAATTGTCCCTTCTTCTTCTTTAATTCCGGACGACCCGTCCGTGCTTTTGACGACCGCCGGAATGCAGCAATTCAAAAGATATTACACTGCAGAGCTTGATGCGACAGCTGATTTCGGTTCGCAGCGGACGGTTTCCGCTCAAAAATGTTTTCGCACCAGCGATATTGAGGAAACCGGCGATAAAACCCATCTCACTTTTTTTGAAATGCTGGGGAATTTTTCTTTCGGCCCGGTCGGTTCGGATAATCCGGAAGATTTTAAAACAAGCGGCTATTTTAAGCGCTCTTCCATTTTTTGGTCTTACGAATTTATAACGGAAATTTTAGGCATTGGCGTTGACAGAATAACGGTGTCGGTTTTCAAGGGTGACGACGCTACGCCTTTTGACGAAGAATCTTATAATATCTGGCACAAAGAACTTGGCATTCCGAAAGACAAAATTATTTTAGGAAGCCGCGTTGACAATTTTTGGGGGCCGACCGGCGACGAAGGTCCTTGCGGCCCGTGCACGGAAATTTACGTTGACGGAGTGGAAATATGGAACAATGTTTTCAATGAATATTACAAGGAGAAAAACGGCGGTTTTGTGAAAACGGAAAATCCGGGCGTGGATACCGGCATGGGGTTGGAAAGATTGACGGCAATGATGCAGGGCGTTGACGATGTTTTTGGAACGGATATTTTCCAGCCGCTGGTCGCAAAAGTCAGGGAATCGGTTTCGTCGGAACACGACAGGGTGGTGAGAATTTTGGCGGACCATTTGCGCGCTTCCATTTTTTTAATTGGCGACGGTATCAGGCCCTCCAATAAAGAGGCGGGTTATATTTTGCGGAGATTGCTTCGCCGAATTATGGCTTATCAAATTAAATACGACATTCACGCTGATTTGTTTCCGGAAAGCGTTGAAATAATAAAAAATAAATTCGGCAAGACTTATCCGGAATTGAACGAAACTAAAAAAATTTTGGAAGTTTTGGAAGATGAGAAGCAAAAATTTCAAGAAGCGGTGGGCCGGGGGATGAAAGAAATAGAAAAATTTAAGGAAATCGGCGGCAAAGAGGCGTTTTATCTTTACGAAACATTCGGCTTGCCTTTTGAATTGATTAAAGAATTGGCGCCGAAAGAAGCGATTGAGAATTTATATAAAGAGGATTTTGACAAGGAATTTGAAAAACACCAGGAAATTTCCCGCAGCGGAGCGGAGAAAAAATTCGGCGGCCACGGTTTGCTTTTGGACACCGGCGAATTGAAAGCCGGCAGCGAGGAAGAAATGAAAAAAGTCATTCGGTTTCACACCGCCACCCATTTGTTGCAATGGGCTCTGCGTGAAGTATTGGGGAAAGACGTGAGGCAGATGGGCTCGGACATCAATCCCGAACGGATGCGCTTTGATTTTTCTTTTAGCAGAAAAATGACAAGCGAAGAAATTAAAAAAGCCGAAGATTTGGTCAATGAAAAAATCAAAGAAAATTTACCGGTTCATTTCAAAGAAATGTTGAAAAACGAAGCTGAGAAAATCGGCGCGTTGAGCTTTTTCAAGGCGAAATATCCGGAAACGGTGAAAGTGTATTTTATAGGACCAATAAGTCCAATGGGATTTTTGAGCGCGGAATTTTGCGGCGGGCCGCATGTAAACTGGACTTCCGAAATCGGAAAGTTTAAAATTACGAAAGAAGAAGCATCAAGCGCCGGCATTAGAAGGATAAGGGCAACTGTCTTATAAGACCAATAAGACCAACAGGGCCAATAGGACTTATAGGACCAATAAGACCGATATGGATAATAAGCCGAAAAATATAAAAGTTATGGATATTATGCCGTCCGCAAAACGGCCTGTTTTGGTTGCGGAAAAAATTGAAAAAAAAGAAGTTGAAAAAATAGAAATTAAAAAAGCGCAGCCGGAAAAAAAGCCGGAGGAAACGAAGGCGGAGAAAGAATTTCTTTCCAAATGGTTTTATAAAAAAAGAAAAACCGATATTGAGGAGGAAATTCCGGCGGAATCCGAAGAAAAAGAGGAAATTATTAAAAAAAAAGCGGAAATAAAGCCGGAAACAAAGCCGTCTAAGAAAGAAGATTTCTTGACCGAAGAAATCGGTCCGGAGAAAAAAAGAATAAAATTCGGCAAATACGCCATAATCGCTTTGATTTTGGTTTTTGTCGCGGGCGGCGCTTACGCGGCTTTGGAAATTTTGCCCAAGGCGGAAATTAAAATCGCGGCGAAAAAAACCGCCTGGGCTTTCAACAATAGCGTCTCGGCTTCAAAAAATTTTGGAGAAATCAGCGCGGCGAACAAGCAAATTCCGGCGAATTTCTTTTCCGAAAAGAAAAACGCAACTCTTTCTTATCCGGCAACTGGAAAAGGACATATTAAAAAAAAGGCGAGCGGCGAAATTACGATTTACAACGCTTATGGTTCGCAGGCGCAGGGATTGGTCGCCAATACGCGCTTTGAATCTTCGGACGGAAAAATTTTCCGCATAGAAAATAAGATTACGGTTCCGGGAGCGAAAATTGAAAACGGGAAAATAATTCCCGCGACCATAAAAGTGAAAGTTGTGGCGGATAAAGTTGGAGCCGAATACAATATCGGTCCGGCTAAATTCACCATTCCCGGATTCAAAGGAACTTCGAAATATGACGGCTTTTACGCGAGGTCCGAGAGCGCGATGACTGGCGGTTTTAGCGGCAATACGGTTTATCCGACGGACGCTGAAATACAATCCGCTAAAGAAAAAACCGAGGCTGCTTTGCGAGACAGCTCTAATTTGCTTATTTCTTCGCAAATTCCGTCGGATTTCAAAGTATTGGAAGGCGCGCGGCAGTTTAACATCACAAAAACGGAAGTTAACCAAGAAGTGACTCAAGAGGGTAATTTCTCCGTTTTTATGGAAGGTGAATTAACGGTGGTGGGGTTCAAAGAATCGGATTTGTTTGATTTGATGGCAACTTTGGCGCAGAAGGAATTGGGCGAGGGAGTTCGGGCGAAAGAATATTCGTTGGAATACGGCGCGGTTCGTCCGGATATTCAGGCCGGGAAAATTGATTTTTCAATCAATTACAGCGGCACTTTTTGGCAACCGGTTGATATTGAGCAATTTAAAAATTCCATTTTGGGTAAAAAGGAAACGGACCTAAAGGCTTTTGTTTTTTCTTTGCCGGGCGTTGAGCGGGCAACGGTTTCTCTTTGGCCGTTTTGGGTAAAGAGCGTGCCGGATAAGGTTGAGAAGGTGAGCGTGATTGTAGAATAAATTTTTAAAAAAGAGACAAATGTTTTCTTGCTACCGTTCGCTTGCCCAGCGAGCTCGCTCACTGGCGCCGCTCGCTCACTCTCCTCGCTTCGCTCGGAACCATGCCCGTTCGCTCGCGGAGCCGCGCTGCGAAAATATTTGTCTCTTTATTATATATAATCTAAAACATGGCCGATATTAAAAATTTATTAAAGAACTATCTTGATTATTTGGAGATTGAGAAAAATCGGTCGCCGAAAACGCGGGAAAATTACGAGCGTTATCTTAAAGCGTTTTTTGAATTCAGCGGAATAAAAAGCGAAAAAGAAATTAACGTTGATAAAGTGAAAGAATTCCGTTTGCGTCTGGCGCGGATGAAAAACGAGAAAGGCGAGTATCTGAAAAAATCAACACAGGCATATTACGTTATCGCTTTGCGGAATTTTTTAAAATATTTGATTAAAAACGATTATGAAGTTTTGTCTCCGGATAAAATCGAACTGCCAAAAATTCCGGCGCGCCAGATTAAAACCATTGAATACAAAGATATGGAGCGGCTGTTGGACGCGCCGCATCCGCCGGCTGGCGGAAATGATTTAAGAGTGTTGCGCGACAAGGCGATTTTGGAAACATTGTTTTCAACCGGGCTCCGCATTTCCGAACTTTGTTCGCTTAATCGCTACATTGACATCAATCGCGGCGAAATAACCGTGCGCGGCAAAGGTGGAAAATTGCGCGTGGTTTTTCTTTCCGACCGCGCTAAAAAAGCGCTGAAAAATTATTTGGACAAGCGCGAAGACGCGGAAGAAACGCTGTTTGTGAGTTTAACTAAATCAAAAAAACCTAAAGTTATCGGCCGAATTTTGCCGCGCACAGCCCAGAGATTAGTTGATTTCTACAGCCGCAAAGCCGGAATTTTTGAGAAAATTTCTCCGCACCAATTCCGTCACCAATTCGCCACCGACCTTTTAATCGGCGGAGCGGATTTGCGTTCGGTTCAAGAGCTTTTGGGGCATTCCAATATTTCCACCACCCAAATTTATACTCATCTAACCAATAAAGAACTTCGCGAAGTTCATAAAACATTTCACGCCCGAAGGAGAAAATAATAAATGAAGGCCTCCGCAAGGCCTTCATTTGTAATATTTCATTGTTAGCGCGCTTAAGACCACACTCACCGAGGAAAACGCCATTGCCGCGGCGGCGATAGCCGGATTAAGCAGCCAGCCGAAAAACGGGTAAAGGATGCCGGCGGCAATCGGGATGCCGGCGATGTTGTAAAAGAAAGCCCAGAAAAGATTTTGTTTGATTTTTCGCAATGTGTAAGCGCTTAAATTAATGGCGGAGATGGCGTCGCGTAAATCGTTTTTAACCAGAATAATCTGGCCGCTTTCAATGGCGATGTCCGAACCCGAACCGACTGCAATTCCCAAATTGGCTTGCGTTAAGGCCGGCGCGTCGTTGATGCCGTCGCCGACAAAAGCCACGATTTCTCCCTGCGCTTGCAGGTTTTTTATTTCCTGCGATTTTTCCTGAGGCAGGACTTCAGCCAATATTTTTTCTATGCCAAGCTGTTTGGCAATGGCTTCAGCGGTTCTTTTATTGTCGCCGGTAATCATCGCCGTTTTTTTGCCGGCCTCGCGCAGTTTTTTAACGGCTTCAATGGAAGTTTCTTTAAGCGTGTCCGCCGCGGCGATTAAGCCGATTATTTCTTTGTCTGCGGCGAGAATCATCACGGTTTTCCCTTGTTGTTCCAAATTTGAGATATTTTTTTCAATTTCATCGCTTATATTTATATTGAAACCGGCCATTAAATTTTTATTGCCGATTAAAATTTTTTGATTTTTAATTTCCCCTTTTGCTCCTTTTCCCGGAATCGCCTCAAAATTTTCAACTTCAAACAATCCCAGATTGTTTTTTTTCGCCTCGTCAACAATCGCTTGCGCCAAGGGATGTTCGGATTTTTTCTCCAAACTCGCCGCCAGTTTTAAAACATCGTTTTTTGCAATTTCCATAATATCCGTTACTGTCGGTTCGCCGCGGGTCAAAGTTCCGGTTTTGTCAAAAACAACCATAGTGATTTTTTTGGCGATTTCCAAAGCGTCGGCGCTTTTGATTAAAATTCCTTTTTGCGCCGCTAAGCCCGTTCCCATCATTATCGCCGTGGGAGTCGCCAAGCCCAAGGCGCAGGGGCAGGCGATAATCAAAACCGTGACAAAAATCACTAAGCTGAATGTGGCGCTTTGTCCAGTTAAAAACCAGATAATGGCGGCCAACACAGCGATAGCAATAACACTGGGCGTGAAATACAGCGAGATTTTATCAACCAAAAGCTGAATCGGCGCTTTTGATTCCATAGCTTCCTGAACCACTTTGATGATTTGCGCCAAAATCGTATCTTTGCCAATTCTTTTCGCTTCAATTTTCAGAAAGCCGGTTTTATTGATGGTCGCGCCGATAACATCGTCTCCAACTTTTTTTTCAACCGGAATGCTTTCGCCGGTAATCATTTTTTCGTCAACTCCCGAATATCCTTCAATGACTTTGCCGTCAACCGGAATTTTTTCTCCGGGCTTTACCAAAACAATATCGCCGATTTTTATTTCCGCGATGTTGATTTTTATTTCTTTGCCGTCTCTTATGATAACCGCTTCCTTCGGTTGGAGGCCGATGAGTTTTTTAATCGCCTCGTTAGTTTTGCCTTTGGTTTTGGCTTCAAGATATTTGCCGAGGGCGATGAAAATCAGAATCAAAGCCGCGCTTTCAAAATACAAATCTCCGGAAACCGATAATACTAAAATAATCAGGCTGTAAAAATAAGCCACGGCAGTGCCGATGAAAATCAAAGAATCCATATTGGGCATAAACCGGAGCAAGCTTTTAAATCCCGATTTCCAAATGTCAAAACAAGCGGCGATAATCGCGGTTGCCAAAACAAGCTGAATAATATCACTTGCTTGTTTTGCCAAGGGCAATTTTGGCAATCCGACAAGCGACGCCATTACAGCGTAAATAATCGGCAAGCCGAAAATAAGCGAAAAAACAAAGCGGTTTCTCAATTTTTTCGCCGGTTCTTCGGGATGATGGTGCTCGTGGTCTATTTCGTTTTCTTCCATCGCTCCGTAGCCGAGTTCGCCGATGATTTTTTTAATCGTGTCTTTGCCGATTTTTTTCTCGTCAAATTCAATACTGGCTTTTTCCGAAGCAAAATTCACGCCGGCATTTTTTATACCCTCGGTTTTTTTCAAAACGTGTTCAATGTTGGCGGCGCACGACGCGCAATCCATATCGGTAATTTTGAGAATTGTTTTCATATTATTTTATATTCCGCAGCCGCTTTGTTGCTGAGGAGCCGGAGCGCTGTCAATGCCGCAGCCGCTTCCGCCGGAAGATTTTTGGGTTTTCGCGGTTTGCGAAGAGATTTTTCTGTATCCGGACGCGCTGGAATAATCAGCTCCGAGAATTTCAATTGGATCAACATTTTCCCATTCAATTCCTTTATTTTTCATATAAGTCGCGATGGTGAGATAAGTGTCCGGAAACCAGTAGGAATTTACGGCCAAAGCCGCATTCCACATTTCTTGTTCGCTCGCGTTTTGCGAAGCCATCAGCTCCAGAAGTCCAAGCATCGCCATCCCGTGGTTGCAATCCGGAAAATGCGTTGAATTGCCGCAGCACGGCCGGTAAACGCCTTTGGAAACTTTTTCCACCAGTGCCTGTTGTTCGTCGGTCAATTCAAGAAGCCGGTGCTTGCTGTAATGTTCCATTGCGTTTCCCTTGGCGATTGTCCATCCAGCGGTTGAGGCGAAATTTTCGGCTCCGCCGTAGCGCGGGTCCGCCATTTCTCCGTTTTCCAGAATCGGATTTTTGTTTGCCAAGCCGAGCGCCCACAGCAGATTCAGCAGATATCCGGAATTTTCATTTGTTATTCTGAGTTTGCCGTTGTTTTTCCCGAGGAGCAGATTCTCGTATTCTTTGGCGAACGCGTCGCGCTGTTCGTATATTGATTTGAATTTGTCGGCGTCAATGGCGCCTGAATTCACGAGTTGAAGTCCGAGATCGCCCCAGACAGCGGGCAAAACAACGCCTTCGGACGGCAGAACTTTTTCTTCAAGTTCGGAAATTGTTGTTTCGGAGACGGAGGCATTTTGCGTTTTCGGCAGGGTGCCGGATTTCAGTCCTACGGAATACACCCATGTTCCGGAAATCAATATCGCTGAAATAAGAATGCTTGTGCCGATGCCGATATTGAAGCCCGAGGATTTTTCCGCGCCGGCGTTTTGAATTGTTTCTTCCGCGTTTTGCGCTTGCACATCTTCAATTATTTGATTTTGATTTTTTTGTTCTTCCATAAGTTTATTTAGAAAGCGAAAATGGCGATGCCGAGAATAATCATGGCAATGCCACTGATCGTTTTCATTTGTTTATTATTGACTCTTTTCCATTCCATCACTTTTTCCGTAAGAGATTTATCGCTGGTTATCAGCAGAATCGCGACAAGCGGAAGAATGAAAATCAGATTGTACAGCAGAAGATAGCCGATTCCGGAATAATAAGTGTTCTGGTCATGAAGCAGTCCTAGCACCATCAGATACGGGCCGCCGGTGCAGGGAAATTCGCAGAGCCCGACAAGGACGCCCAGAAAAAACGCGGCCAATAAGGACGTTTTATCCATAAGTTCCGCCATTTTATTGTGCGCGATTTTCGGAATTTTTATTCTTATCGGAAACGATGGAAACAGCGCGCTTATGGCGCTTATCGCTCCGACGGCGATTAGAAGGACTGCTCCGACTTTTGCCATAAAATGCGGTGTGTTGAAAAGATGGAGAACCTGCAGAATTCCGAGCCCAATAAGGACATAAACGGCGAGAATTCCCAAAATGTAAAACCCTCCGATTTTCAAAATATCCGAACGCGTTTTTTCGATGGTGAAAAGAAAAGCGATTGTCAGGAGCAGGATTGAAAACGCGCAGGGATTGACGCTGTCAATTATCGCCGCAACGCTTACGAGCGGCAGAAGCCATTTGCCGTGATCGCTTATATTCCACAAGGCGGCTGTTCCAATATTGCTTTCTTTCAGAAATATTGCCGCGCCGAAAACTAACAATGCGATTGCGGAAATAAATATCAGTTTTTTGCTCATTATGGAGTTACAACGGCGGTTAATTGAAGTTCAATCGGGTCGCCCGCGTTGTTTTCAATTATTACCGCCCTTTGGATTTTGCCAACGCCGGCCGGACCATGCGCCGCCGGGTCAAAAACGGCTTCTATTGTCGCTTCTTCGTTGGAATCGATTATCTGATTTATCACCGGAATAACGCCATGGCCGGGCATTCCGTAAGGCCCCATTTTTTTGCCCTTAATCATAAGTTCGGCGGTTGTGCACATGCACGAAGTGTATATCTTGCTTATAGTCGTTGCTTCATTTCCGTTATTTTTAATTTTAAAATCGTATTTTACTTTTCCGGCGGTCATTGAAATTTCGCCGAAATCATAATTATTAACTCCTTCAACAACCAATGTTCCGTTATTTTGCGCCGGAATCGCGGATTTGTTTTTTCCGCTGCTCTGCTGTTTTGGTTCCGCGAACCAGATGATTCCGCCGAGCAGCGCGGCCGCGACAACGGCGCTGATGACAATTTTGTTCATAATTTTATTTTATAGTGTTTATTAATTTTTTAATTACTACTCTCAAAGTATAACATTTTATTGTCGATCGTCGACGAAATGTTATACTTTTTATTTTTATTTGTTTATCGATAAAGTTAAACGAGTGTGCGGAAAAAATCCCGCTGCGTTGGGATTTACGCGGTCGAAGGGCTGTTTTCGCGCAAAGAGAGCCAATGAATGAATTTATGGCGAAAGCGCGGAATAGTTTTTAAATAAACCTGCTGGAGCCGAAAAAGCGAAAAAGCGGTTTTAACGGGATTTTTTAACAGAATTCGCGCGGCGATTTTCGCAATCGCAAATAATAAAACAGCGGCGAGCAATAGAATCGCGGCATCGTTAAAAATCGCGTTTAATGTTTTTTTGAAAAAATCGAGGTGAAGAAAAAAATAATCAATCGGATTGTTGTTTCCCATGCAATTTATTCCTTGCGTAACCGCCGCGGCGCAACCGCCGTGATTTTTCATTATCGTTTCCATACCGAAAACGCCGAATAAGGCGACGGACGCGAATCCTATTAACAATAGAATGGAGAACGATGTTTCTATTTTCATGATTTTCAGATTATAGCACGCTTTTTTATTTTTCAACAGAATGTTAAAATAAATAAATGTGGATAATCTACGCTTTTATTTCTTCAATCGCCGCGGCCTTGGTCGCCGTATTCGCCAAGCTTGGGCTGAAAGAAATTGATTCCACTTTGGCGACGATTGTTCGCTCCATGATAATGGCGCTGTTTTTGGTGGCCACGGGATTTTTTCTGAAAAAATTTGAGGGGTTTTCTTTGGGTTCTTTCAGTCAAAAAGATTGGATTTTAATTGTCGCGGCCGGCATTGCCGGAGCGATTTCTTGGTTGTTTTATTTTCTCGCGCTTAAAAGCGGTCCCGCAACCGCCACGGTGGCGATAGACAGATTGAGCATTGTTTTTGTCGTGATTCTCGCCGCCTTATTCTTGGGCGAGGCGTTCGGCTGGAAATCCGCCCTTGGCGCGCTTTTAATGGTTCTCGGCGCCCTGTTGATTGTTTTGAAGTAGAAAAAATTTGTTAACATTTTGACAAGTTAATCGTTATATTATATAGCAAGTTCTTTGGAAAAGCCCGGATGTTAACTTTTTAAGCCGAACACTCGGCTTTTTTTAAAGAATTAAGAAAAATATGGAACCTAAAATAAATTTTTGGGAATTTTGCGCGCGTGTATACGAAATTTACAAGTATATAATAATTACCGGGTTTAGTTAGTTTAGTTATGGACTTATTCCCGCCAGAGGCGGACAGGCGCGCGAATAGTGGAATAATAAGAAATAAAATAAAAAATTTGTAAAATGAATCGCGGGCTTGACTTTTGGGGTGAGATATGCTTATATAAATATAGTTTAAACACGGGATTGAACTTTGAAAAACATTCGTCATAGACGGATAAAATGATAGATAGAAAATTTTAGATAAGGAGGATAAGGAGATGAATGAAATTTCCACGATAAAATTAATGTGGTTAACTGTTAATCGCGAATGTAATTTCCGTTGTAATTGGTGTTATGCGGCAGGAAGCGAATATCAGGCAAAAGATGAAATGTCTTTGCCGTTCGCTCTTGATCTTCTTGAAATTGCAAAACAACTTGGGATTGGCAAGTTATTTCTAATCGGGGGAGAGCCAACCCTTTGGCCTTATTTGTTTGATTTTAATGACGCGATGATATCCGCTAAAATAAAATCTACGCTTGTAACTAATGCGTATAGATTTTCTAGCGATAGGTTTTGGAGGAAATACATTGAGCATCCAAATACCCATATAGGCGCTTCATTTAAAGCTTTTAATCCGAAAAGTTTGATTGAGAATACAAAGGCCACTGCATTCGCCGATGTTACAAAAGGTCTTCAAAGAGTTTTTGAATATCAACCAAATAGTATAGCCAGTTTTGTGTATTCACGGCCATATGTGTCTCATTTCCTGGATATGATGAAATATGCCGTTGACTGCGGAGCATTTGGTGTGTCTGTGAATTTTTGTTCTCCGGCTATACACAAAGACCGCATAGATGATAAATTCTTAATTGATATTGACGTATTAGTTAAGGAAATAATATCTACTTATGAAGAAGCGCATGCGATTACGGGCGGTCGTCTTGTGTTTGTTATGAAACACCCTCTTTGTATTTGGCCTAAAGATTTTATTCAAATTTTGAAAGACAGGGGGCAGATTTCAACCACATGTCACCTCCAACATCAATCAGGGGGCATTATTGATACAGACGGTTCATTGTTAATTTGCAACAGCATGTTTGGCTTCCCCGTTGGCAGATACGGACAGGATTTTAAATCTGCCGAGTCGCTGGCAACTTTTTTTGGATCAAAGCAAATGAGAAATTACTTTGCTCAAGTAAGGGCGTATCCTTCCAAGAAGTGCATTGATTGTGAAGTCTTTGAAGACTGTTCAGGGGGTTGTCCATTGTTGTGGACAGTGTATTCGCCTGACAGCGTAATTACAGGGTGGTCAAAGTAGATTGACCATAACGAATCCTCTGGCGCATCGTAACGCGTCAGAGGATTTTTTTGCTAAATCGAAAATTATAAGTTATATTAATAAAATCATGCTTGTTATACCCATAAAATTTCAATTTAATATTGAATCCGAGGTGCGCAGAGTAAGGGAGACTCTTGATAATTTTAAATGGCTTACCAAAAATAATTACAGGTTTCTTTTGCCGAACGGCATAAAGGATTCTAAAGACATAAAAATAGAAATGATTAGAAAGTTAGTGGAAGATGAGTATGACTTGAATATTTATCAGATTGCCGAGAGCGCCATTTTAAAATCATGGGAAGGGAACAGTGGTTTAATGAGAAAAATTAACCAAAAGATGAATGGTTCGTATATGTTGGATGAGGTCACTGTAATTTTAACCAGATATGGCACTCAGGGAAGCTATATGACACCTAATTCAGCGATTATAAATATTTCTAATATTCCTTCCGAGTTTCTAATTAAAACTGTTATACACGAGTCCTTGCATTTAATGATTGAACATTTAATCAAAAAATATTCAGTTGAGCATTGGGTTAAGGAACGTATAGTAGATTTAATAATGGATTTTGAATATAAATCTCGTTTTAAAATGCAGTCTGCGCCTAATTGGGTTTTTATTACAGATGAGATATTTAAAGGGTATTATCCGGATATGAATTTAATAATAGAAGGGGCAGCTAAAATTTTTCCTGATAAGTAATTTGCTGTGTATAAAAAAAGCCCTCAGCACATTTAATTAAAAAATGTGCCGAGGGTTGTCGTTTCGGATGGAGATATTCTCTCACTCGTCTGCACAGTCGCAATTGCATTCGCATGCTCCCCAGCCGCCATCACAATTACTGGTTATACAGTCACAATCACCGCGGATTTGAGGGGAAAAGCCTTTGACGCTTCTCGTGCATGGTATTTCCGTTGTCTTAAGGAATCTAACGAATTTATCCACTATTTCTCACCTCCTTTCTATTTGAATTTTCTAATAAAAATATTAACATTATTTTTTGATTTATACAATAACCCTATTTTTTAAGATCTTCAAATAATTTAGTATTTTTTGGATTATTCAGATAATGTTTAAAATGTTTTATTTCGTCGACTAAAATCTTTTCAAATTTACTTATCCAGATTTTATTAAAACGCGGTTGAAATATTTCAAAAATTTTTTTAAATTCGTCTTTTTTGACAAGTCCTTCCAATTCGTTCCAAGCTTCTTTTTCCGGATATGTAAAAAATATCTGTCCCAAATATTTTGACTATTGTGATGATGGCAGGAATTTGGAATGGGCGATTTTGAGAAAATATCCGGAATTTAAAAAATATAAAAGAAATAAATTAGATGTCAATGAAAAGCAAATTTCAATATTTGTAAATTCTATTTATCAAAAGAACAATAAAATAATCAGAAAAAATCTTGATTTATATAAAAAAAGTTGGGCGAAACTGGGGAAAGACTATTTTGTTTTAGTTAGCCAGATTTTCGGCGATTATAAATGGCCATTAGGAAAATATATTGTTTATCTGACAATTTGGGGGATGCACCCGCGTTTTTTAGAAGATAAAACTTTTCAAATCCCTTTTCGCCATAAGAATGAAAAATATATAAATGTGATTATTGCCCACGAAATGCTTCATTTTATATTTTATGATTATTTTTATAATAAATTTCCCCAATATAAATCAAACAAATACAATTTTTTCGTATGGAACATATCGGAAATTTTTAACAATATAGCGCAGGATTCTCCGCAATGGATTAAAATTTTTAAAGCTAAATCTATGCCTTATCCGGAACATAAAAAAATAGTGAATAAATTAAAGAAAAAATTTTATAAAAAAAGCGTTATTATAGCTAAAGATTTAATAAAAGAAATTATAAAAAATAAAGATTTTTTACCAATTTTCGCGGGCTTGACTTTTGGGGTGAGATATGCTTATATAAATATAATTAAGGGATAGTTCTTAAAAACAAACAGCGGTTTTCAGCCGCTGAAAAATAAGATAGAAAAATTTAGAAATGAGGAGGTAAATCATGTTATATCAGACACTTTCGGCACCAATAAATTGCCAGATAGAGCTTACGACTTCTTGTAGTCATAATTGTTCTCATTGCTATAATTTCTGGCGGAAGGATATTGAAAGAGTCAATAATTTTCTTAAAGAAACAGATGTTAGTAAAATTATACGGAAAATAGCGGACGCAAAAGTATTTGATATCATAATTACCGGCGGTGAGCCGTTAATAAAATATGATATTCTCATACATTGTATTAAGGAGGCGCGAAGCGCAGGATTGGGCATTTCTTTGAATTCAAATTTAGTTTCGTTAACCAGGGCTCGCGCGCGCGAATTGCGTTCTTTGGGTATAAAACAAATACTCACGTCTTTAATGGGTCCATCAGCGGAAATACATGATAAAATTGCCCAATCAAAAGGGTCATTTGAAAGAGTTGTGAGAAATATACAATTAGCCAATGAAGAAAAGATTAATATTGTCGCCAATATGGTAGTTTCAAAAATTAATCTTTCTTTTGTTAGGGACACGGCAAAGTTTGTTTCTTCTATTGGAATTAAGAAGTTTGCGGCTACCAAAGCGGGATGTCCGGGAAATTGTTTCGATTTCTCGCAATTCTCATTATCAAAAGAAGAATTTAAGAAATATTTACAAGATTTACAAGAAGTTGGCGAAGAGCTCGGTATTGCAATTGATGCGCTTGAGGGATATCCATTGTGTGGAATCGGCGACCTTAATCGTTATTATTCATTTATTGGAAGGAAATGTTATGCTGGCGTAACTACGATAACTATTGCCAGCGATGGCGAAGTTAGACCATGTTCCCATCTTGATGTTTCGTATGGAAATTTACTTACAAAAGATTTGGCGGAGATTTGGACACGCATGGCTCCATGGAGAAATGGCGCATACTTACCAAATACTTGTAAAAGTTGTAAAATTTTACATGTGTGCGGTGGCGGTTGTCGTATGGAGGCGAAGATGCGCAGCGGGAATATTTCAGGAATGGATCCGTACAGTATGCCCAACGATATTGAAAAGAGTTTATATTCACTTCAAGAACATCAGAAAAATATGTTTTATAAGGCGCCATTGAAAAATTTTGAAATAAGGCCTTATCGCTATCGACATGAATCTTTTGGAGCCGTTGTTCTTGTGGGGAAATCTCGAGCATTTCTAAGTGCAACCGGTCTTAAACTCTTTAAGCAGTTTGAAATATCGTCTACGTATTCATTACAAGACGAAAGAATTCAGTGGGGCGCTTTGAATCCGGTCGATTTTATTCGCGGCCTTATTCAAAGAGGAATCGCTGTTGGAAAACAGTGATTATGTAAAAATATCTCAAAAGGAGGTAATCGCTATGCCAAAAGATGACGGTTTTGTTTCATTCGTTCAAATAGAAAAAAACCAAACAGAAAATCTTACGGCTGTTCAAAACTGCGACTGTTATGATTGCGACTACAACTGCGAAGAGTGCGATAGCAAATGATCATAGATCATTTGTTGATCTCAAAGAGATAAAGGATTTCCTTTATCTCTTTTTTATTTGGATCGGTTTTTGATATTTAAGTAGAATATGCGGTTTTTTATATAATTGATTTCCATAGCGGTTCCAAACGGCGCGTTTTTTTGAAAAATCTTTATTAATTGGCAAAAGAATATTTAATATTTCTTGCAGGAAAGTTTTAAAAGTTTTTTTATTTTTTATTTTTATAATTTGATAATATTCATTAATAAATTCAGTAAAAGAAATAATTACGCCATCGGACTTTTTAATTTGCAGGTCGCGAATTTCCGGATTGCCTTGATAATTTTTTAATTTAAGAATTTTATTAAGAGGTTTTTGGTTAAGCAATACGGCGGTCAAAGTTTCTTTAAAATAGTTTTTAAAATCTTCTGGGACTTTTTTTCGTTTCAATTTTTTAAGAAAATTAAAAAGAATGAAATGCGATATTTCATGGATAGCAATAAAAAGAATATCTCTGCCACCTTTTCTTTTTATCTGTTCAAGAATTGAAAAATAAAAAACATTGTTGCCAAAAGGAGAAAATGGAAGAATTGTCGGCATGGCTGTGTAGTCGGGGTGATTTTTTGGCCATTGATAATCCATTAATTTCGCCAATTTGATGAGCGCTTTTTTTTCTTTTTCTTTTAATATTTTTTTCGATTGAACAATAATTTTTTTGATTTTTTTATCGTTTTTTTTATAAAAATCTTTAATGAATTCTTTTATAATAGTTTTTTCTTTATTTTTATTTTTCTCTGTTTTTAACAAAATTTCCAATTCGGGAAAGGATTTAAAAATAATAAATTTATGTTGAGGATAATAATGATGGTGTAAAAATTTTAAAAATAGATCAACTTCTTTATTTAAGTCATATGTAATTTTAATAGAAGGAATTTTCATGTTAAAATTTTATCAAATTTCCTTTATTTTATCCAATTTTCGCGGACTTGACTTTTGGGGCGAGATATGCTTATATAAATACAATTTAAGCAAGGGGTTGGACTTTGAAAAACATCCGCCATGGGCGGATAAAATGATAGATAGAAAAAATTCAGAAAAATAGGAGGATAAGGAGATGACGAAGAATATTATAGGATTTCTGTTAGTTTTCTGCATTTTCGCCATTGGCGCAAATTTAATGGCGGAAGAGGATTATGGTAATGTTGGCCCGACGTTAAAGGATTTCATTATTGCTAAAGAAGGAGATAATTTGAGGCTCAGCTTCTCTTTCTTTAACGTCAAAGGCGGGTTGGCTGCAGCCACTTTCACAGTTGGTTATGTTATTGAAAGGGGTGAGTCGACCATAGAGTCAAATGTGATGACCAATCTCGGAATTGCTCCGGATTTGGCGAAGGTGTCTAAATTAAAGTCAAAAATAGACATTTTCCAAATTGAAACCGGTGAATTTCAAGTTGTCATTCCGTGGCTCCGGGCCCAGAGTATCAAAGATTTGGAGTTAAAATCAGGCGATAAGATTAAATATCTTATCTACTTGACGGATAAGAACGGCAGAAAATCAAACACCGTCTTCTGTGAATATTTATTCATAGAAGAATGGAACATTTAACCAAAAAAACAGGAGAATTGAAATGAGAAAGATAATGATGGTAGGAATGCTGCTGGTATTTGCAATGCTGGCAGTGGGATGCGCGGGGATGATGGGGGAAAGCGGCATAAGGAATAAAATGATAAATATCACTAACGTTGATAGTGCCAATAATAATGTGATATACTACTCACCAATTCTCTATGATAATGGTTTTACTCGTTGGAACGTTGTTACCAATGAACGCCTTAAAAACCCGGGTAAATATCATTTAGAGTTTAAAAAAATTCTTGTAAAAGAGATAGAAAGGGTTTTTAAAGAAAGGGGGTATGCTCTGGTTGAAAAAAATCCTCCCTCAAATTCTAATTCAATCTATATTGAATTAAGAATCTCTTTATGGGGGAAAGAATCTCATCCCAGAGGAGTTAGTGGCACAAGATGGTTAGTCTATCAAGGAGACAAGCTCGCTTTTGAAATTTATTACTGGACATTCGGCACCTACGATGAAATGGCAAAAATTCTTGCAAATAAAGCGACGGACAGTCTTCTCGATGAAATAAAGAGAAAATAATTATCTTGTTCAGGCCCCATTAAATATCAAAGATTGGGGCCTGTTTTATTATTTTAGTTATCCACAGGCATTGTCTTGTAATAAATTTTTAATTTGTTAAAATTATAATAATGAAATTTTTTAATAATAAATTCTTTATTTCTTTTTTGATTTTAATGGTCTTGTTTTATAGTTTTTCAGTTAAAACTGCCGAGGCAAAAGGTGTAGCTACGTTTGTTGGTATTATTTTAATAGTTGTTGCTATTGTGGTATTCCCAGTTATAGCGGTTGGACTTTCACAGGGATTAGCTTTATCAACTGCTGGTATAATAACCGCAAGTGTTATTGGGGGTGGACTTATACTTGGTCAAATTGCTTGTCTTGCGGGCACAGACAATCCTGCATTTACTGGTTGTAGTGGCGATAATTCCAACTGGCAAGGCGCCGCCGGCTCCCCAACTCTTCAAAACCAATCAGCAACTCCAATAATGAGTTCGGACGGAAACTGCATAACGGGATATACTCTTTCATATAGCGTCACAGACGCCTATCAATACGGAATATATAGAGACGGCAATCTGATAAAACAAGGAACATTGAATACCATTGTCCAACCATCTCCGTATAACACCAGTTTTTCATACACGGATAATAATCTTACTCCAAATAAGGATATAAAATATAAACTCATCTTAATCGACAAAAACGGTAAACAATATCAGTATCCGGAAATGAGTGTGTATACCGAATGCATCAAGCTGGATTTGAAAATGGATAACAAAGACGGAGCAAGAAATTATTTTTATCCTAACAATAATGCCGCTCTCCAATGGGAAACAATCGCCGCCACATCCTGTACGGCTTCCGGAGATTGGAGCGGAAGCAGGGGTCCGGCTTCGGGTTCGGAAGATTTGGGCTATCTTCCCAGAGGAACATCTAATCCCGGCCAAGGAAAAACATACAATTATTCCCTCACTTGCCAATACCCAAAGGATAAAACCCTTTCTGACAGCGTTTCCGTAACCATATTCAAATATCCTGATTGTACTTTTACGGCCAACCCGGATGTCATAGAAATCTTGCCCGCCACATCCACTTTATCCTGGAATTGCCGGTATTTGGGCGCTCCCACTCAATCTTCGGTTAATTCTTGTTCCATAGACCAAGGCATAGGTAATCTGACTCAGCTTCCCGATGGCTCAATGGATGTCCGTCCCTCCCAGGAAACCACTTACACCATGACTTGCGATTCCATTGATAAAATCACAGATTATCAGGCTTCCGTAAAAGTGGGTTTCAGGCCCAGAGTGAGGGAGATTATTCCGAGATAAAAGGTCGTAATTTTCAGATAAATTTATGGATAATATGACAAACAATCAAATAGATATGGTTTGCCCTGACAAATTCAAACTCGGCAAGAAGTGGTTTTGGATCGGAATTATAATTTCCATTTTCAACATTGTTGGCGGTTTAGTTTACGGCATTGTTCTGCTTTTGGAAAAAAACCACAGAAAAGAGGGGATTATCATCATCGCTTGGGCTATTATTTGGACCTTGTTCAGTTTTTTTGTAATCGGTCCTTATTTGGTCAAATCCGGCTTATTGCCTCAATTTCAAATAGCCCAACCCGCTCCTTCCATCCAGCAAGTTGAGCTTCCTCAGCAGATTTCGCAATAATGTTTTTCATCAATCTTTCTGTTTTATTGAGCGCGGCTGCCGCCATTTCCTTTGAGATAATCGGCGGCAGCGTTTTGACGGTGCTTTTGGGCTCGTCAATTTATTATTTCTCGCTGGTTATCGGCGTTTTTTTGGCGGCTTTGGGAATAGGCGGCTGGCTGTCCGCGAAACTGGAAAATAAGCTTGAAGAAAAATCAGCGCTCATTGCCGGATTTTTGTCTTTAATCGGCGGTAGCGCGGCTTTTGTTATTTTCGGCGGCTATGTTCTGGTTTTTGAAATTTTAAGGGGAATGGATTTTAATAATATATTCGGGTTTTTGGTTGGAGTAAGTTTTGGGCAATTATTTTTCAGTTTTTTCGCCTTGGCTTTCCTTTTTATTATCGGCGTTTTGGCGGGGCTTCTTTTGCCGCTTTTTTCTCGCACTGTTGCCGCGCGAACGGCGCTGAAAGACGCGCTGGGGAAAGTTTTTTTCTGGGATTACGTCGGCGCTTTGTTTGTTTCCGTGCTTTTGCCAATTTTATTTTTCCCCGCTCTCGGATTAATTAGAACTTCTTTTTTAATGGGATTGATGAGCGTGCTGGCCGCTTTGGCAATGGCAGTTTTTATGCGAAGAGAAAAAATAAAGTTGAGGCCAATTTTATTTTTGGTCTTAATTGCGGCTTTTATTGTGAATTTTGTCGGTTTTTTCAACGCCAATAAGATTGAAAATTTCTTGGAGAAAAAACAATATGGCGACCGCCAGATTCTTTATCGCGGCCAGTCGCCTTATCAAAAATTCGTTTTTCTTAAAGACGATAAAAGCGGAAAAATCAGCTTATACATCAATGGTCAGCGGCAATTTGAATCCGGCGAATGGGACGAGACTTATCATAAAACATTCGTCCGTCCGGCAATGGCGCTGAAACAATCAGCGCCAAATTTAAATGTTTTGGTTTTGGGCGGCGGCGACGGCTTGGCTTTGCGGGAAATTTTTAAATACGAAAATGTTTCAAAAGCGACTTTGGTGGATATTGATTCTTCGCTGGTGACGGCAGCAAAAAATCTGGAAGAAATGAAAGCGCTGAATGAAAATGCTTTCATTGATTCGCGGGTTGAAGTTGTTTTTAATGATGCTTTTAAATTCATTGAGGAAGATGCGGCAAAGTATGATGTTGTTTTTATTGATTTTCCGGATCCCACGGACGACGGCTTGGCGAGATTGTATTCAAAAGAATTTTATTTGAATTTGAAAAAAGTTTTACAACCGGACGGAATCGTTGTTGTTCAAAGCGGCGGCTATATGATTGCGAGCCATAAAACAATTTTGCTGACAATGGAGGCGGTTGGGTTTAATGTTTTGGCTTTTCATCCGATCAAATATGACATTCTTGACCAGAATTTCGGTTTTACTTTGGCGAGTAACGGCATTGTTTCGCCGAATGATTTGCCGCTTGGATTGAGAGATATTTTTGCGGCCGCGCCGGTTCCCAAACAGAAATCGCCGGAAGAAATTAATTCCATTTTTCGGCCCGTAATCGTAAAAAACGTGGAAGGTGGGTTTATTGAAAACTATCTTCAATCTTTGCCAATGGAAAAAATCTTGGCGCAAATCAATCTCCCGCCCGAAAAAATCCGCGAAGAGTTCAAGAGAATGTTTTACGAGTAGTTTTGCGACACTTCGTGCGGCCGCACGAAGTGTCGCAATTTACTAATATCTTATTTTATTAATGAGAATATTGTAATTTTTTCCGTTGGTTTCAAAATCTGCAAACTGTATTTTGCCGTCTGGAGTGATGATGCCGGATTTTTCCATTTTGCCGTTGAAAACAATCGGCGTTTTCAGCCATACGGATTCAATTTTTCGCAAGTTTTCTGTTAAAGACAGATAATTTTTCAGGCCATATGTTATCCAGGCATTGCTGGTGGTGTGGAGAATAAAATTAGCGCCAATTTTTTTGAATTTTTGAACATCGTAAGGGTAGTGGATTTCCAGGCAAATCAATGAGGCAAAGGTAAAATTTTCCGTTGCAAGGTTTTTTCGTTCGCCTTTGTTGTATAAATATTCTTTATTAAAAAGCGCGCTGTTGTCGGCAATGTTCGGCTGGATTTTTTTCGCCCATTTGTAATAAAACGGCTGCCAGTCGCCAAATGGCCAATATTCGCTGGCGATGGTAAGTCGGGATTTATTGCGGATATCCAAAATTTCGCCGTTTTGATTGAATAAAATCGCGGTATTGTATCTTTTTCCGTTTTGATAAGTCGTAAAAGTCGTTGTTAAATTGGTGTTCAATTCTTTTGCCAAATCGCGGTAGGATTGGATTAAAATTTTATCGTTTTCAACATTAAATTTATTTTTCGCTTCTTCATCCGCGTTGCCCCAATCTTCAATATCAATCATATCTTCGGGTAAGGCCAAAAGATCTATTTCTTTACCTTTCAATTCTTTTTTAATTGGCGATAAAATTTCAGAGATTTCAGTTTTGATTTTTTCACGCTCAGCTTCATTGAGGGTATTATTAAAATTGGCGAATTTTTTATCAATTTCGGTGTTGATTGAAATCAGTGTCACGGCCAGTTCATTTTTTTTATTTTGATAATCAAGGGAATTTTTTTGAAGCTGGGATTGTGAAATTCGCCAGCTCCCAAACAGGGCGATTATTATTAAAATAACTAGAATGATAATCGTTATTTTTTTGTTTTTTTTAAAATTCTTACTGCTCTCATTAATGAGAGCAGTAAGAAAAGCGATTGCAGCGTTGATTGAAGTTGCGAATACGGTTAAAAAGATTAAACCGCCGAAGTTAGCGAGTCCCAAAAACGGCGAAGCGCCGAGGGTATTGCCTATAGAGAAAGCATTGAGTGGTAAAAATGAGAAGTGGTCTGCGAAAAGGTCAGCGAACGCGTAAAAAATCGGCAAAAAAACAAATTGTCCAATTCGTCCGACGTCCGACGTCGTACGATTTAAAAAAAATAAAGGAATCATTAAGGCTGTAAAAAGCAGAGCATGCAAGCCGAAGATAATCGGGTCAAAAGCGAAATAAAGAACTGCGGTCATTAAAATAATCCGGAAAACAAAAATTCCCGCGATAAACCGCCCAAAACTTTTCTCTTTGGCGATAAAAATAAAAAGCGGAATCAAAAAAACAAATCCCAGTGGCCAGAGATTAAGCGGTGGGAATGCAAAAATTCCTAAAATTGCGGAAAGGATTGATAATAGCATTTGTAAATTATAACATATAATATAACAAACAATTTTTATAAATTATAATAAATGAAAATCAAGTTAGATAAATTTTTCTTTTTGGGGATATATGTTTTATTAAGCGTTGTTGTTAATCAATAGATGAATTTTGCAGTATTTCCAGGTTTTCAAGAAAATAGTTCGGGAATATTGTGGTTTTGCGATTTTACGGGAATAATTATTGGCATCGGACTGATTTTAAGAAGCATGAAATTGGCAACTCTTACTTTTACAATGTCTTTTTTTGCTCAATAAAATCGATTTTAATCTATGAATTTTTATTACTTACATCCTCTTTTTTTCTTACTTCGCCTGATGACAATATTAATTGTGTTTTTTATGGTTGTGACGACAAAAATCCGGGTGAAGGGTATTTGGGATATTTTATCTTACATTCTTTGATTTTTGGGCGGTAGTTTTTATTATTAGTTTTATTTATTTAGAATAATTTTCTAAAAATTAAATTGTTTTAGGTACCACACTTGGCGAGTTTGTTAATTGATATTCGGCCCAAAATTCATTTGGTGTTTTCCCTTTTAACCGCAATGTTCCAGGTTATTATAATATATATTTTATCTTTCCAATTTCGTTTTCAAGTCTGATAAATTCCTAAATCTGTTTTTCTGGTAGAATTTTTCCTCATCTTTATTGTGGCTCCGCTCGACGGTTTCGTTTTTGGCCGGCTTTCCTGGGTCAATCAGATAATGTTCAATGTTGTTTTTTGGCGCAAAACATATTCAGTGCGTGAAGCCGTCTCGGCGACAAATCTTTAAGAAGCATCCTATGAATTAACAGATGTTGCGCTTCAAAGTTGAATGTGCCCCAAATAATCTTGACAAACAATATTAATAATGCTTAACTTTATAAATCAAATTTGAAAGGAGGGGTAAAATAATGTTCTTTAAAAAAGATAAAAATTCAGTAAATTTTATTGGAAGAATTTATTATTTTTTGCTTAAAAAAATATTTGTTGTTATTGAGAAAATTTGGCTTAAAGAAGTTGTGGGGGAATTCCCCTTAAATGGGGCGTTTATAATTGCAGCTAATCACGTCAGTTTTTTGGATTTTATGTTGCTTATGCGCGTGGCGGAACCACAGTTGCATTTTTTTATTAAAGGAAAATATTTCAATAAGTTTTATTGGAAATATTTTCTTAAAAAAATGGGACAGATTAATATTGAAAACGGCAACAATTTTTTAAAAAACACACTTAAAATAATAAAAAACGGCGGCATAGTGGCTGTTTTTCCGGAAGGCACGCGGACGCGAACCGGAGAATTGGGTGAATTCTTGCCAGGGGTGGCAGCTATATCAATAACAACTCACACTCCCATTGTTCCAGTTGCTATAAAAAATATTTTTAATATTTGGCCATATTATCAAAAATGGCCGAAAATTAAAAAAGAAGCAGTTGTTGTTATTGGAGAACCGATTTTCCCCCCCAGAGACGCATTAATGTTAACGGGGAAAATAAAAGAAGAAATAGAAAAACTAATAGCTGCCGATGAATAATCGGCAGCTATTATTTGTTTTAAATAAAATTTTTAGTTAGAATAAGATATTATTACTTATGAGTATGAAACTTACATTCTATGGCGGGGCGGGGATGGTAACCGGCTCTAATTATCTATTAGAAAACGAAGCGGGGAAAATATTAATTGACTGCGGGCTTTTTCAGGGTTCGTCTTTTTGCGAAAATCTTAATTTTGAAAAATTTCCGTACAAGCCGGAAGAAATTGACGCGGTTTTCATAACCCACGCGCACATTGACCATATCGGCCGCTTGCCCAAACTTTATAAAAACGGATTTCGCGGCAAGATTTTTTCCACCGAACCGACGAAAAATTTCAGCGAAATTTCATTGATTGATTCTGAGGGGATTTTAAGCAAAGAAGCCGCTCAAAAAAACCATAGTCCGATTTATACGACAGAAGATGTCAATGAAATGATGAGATTGTGGGAGGGCGTTAAGTATCATCAAAAAATTCACATTAAAGATTTTGAAATTGAATTTTTTGACGCCGGCCATATTCTCGGTTCGGCTTTTATTCTTATTAAAGACAAAAATACCGAAAAGAAAGTCGTTTTTTCCGGCGACCTCGGTAATGTTGCCACGCCAATTGTGAAAGATACCGAACCGTTGCCGGAAACGGATTATGTTTTGATTGAATCAACTTACGGTAATCGTTTGCACGAGGATTTGGAAATCAGAAAAGATATTCTTGAAGATGTGATTGAGGAAACAATGAAATTCGGCGGCACATTGATGATTCCGGCATTTGCCATGGAACGCACTCAAGACCTTTTGTATGAAATGAACGAACTTGTGGAGAACGGCCGCGTTCCGATTGCTCCGGTTTTCATTGACAGCCCGCTGGCAATCAAACTCACCGCTGTTTATAAAAAATATTCTCAGAACCCCGAATATTTTGACGGCGAAGCGCTGGCGTTGATGCGCAAGGGAGATTCCATTTTCGATTTTCCGAATCTGCGGCTGAGTTTAACAACCGAGCAGTCAAAAAAAATAAACGAAATTAGGGGGCCGAAAGTGATTATCGCCGGCAGCGGAATGTCGCAGGGTGGCAGGATTTTACATCATGAAATGCGCTATTTATCCGACCCGAAAAGCGCGATTTTATTCATCGGCTATCAGACGCAGGGCTCTTTGGGCAGGCAGATTCTGGATGGAGCGAAAAGCGTGAAAATTTTCGGCGAGGACGTGGCAGTAAACTGCCGGGTTAAATCAATCAGCGGATATTCGGCGCACGCCGACCGGAAAAAATTAATGGAATGGCTCAGGCCGCAGAATGGAATTCTGAAAAAAGTTTTTGTGATGCAGGGCGAAGAAGACCAAGCCAAGCCGTTTGCCGATAAAGTAAGAGATGATATGGCGGTGGACACCGAGGTGCCTTTGATGAATGGGAGCGTTATGCTATAATTTTTAAAATGAATACCAATATTTGCCATATCGATTATAAATATAAAATTTGCGTTTCCGGAGCTGCGGAAACCGGCCATTGCGGAGCGGATGCGTTTGCGTCAGCCGAAGAATTAGGCAGAGAAATTGTGCGGCATGATGCGGTTTTGGTTGATGGCGCCACCACCGGTTTTCCGTTTTGGACCGCCAAAGGCGTGAAAGAAGAGGGCGGGATTGTTATCGGCCTTTCGCCAGCGGCTACGGAAAAAGAGCATCTTAATTATTATCAATTGCCCACGGAATATCATGATATGATAATTTATACCGGATTCAATTATTCCGGCCGCAATCTGCTTTTGGTGCGTTCGTCCGACGCCGTTATTTTCGGCTGCGGCAGAATGGGAACGCTGAATGAATTTACCATTACTTTTGAAGATAAAAAGCCGATTGGCATTTTACAGGGCGAATGGGAAACCGACGAACTGTTTAAAGAGTTGATTGAAAAATCTCATCGCGCCAAGGAAATGGAAGGGAAAATAGTTTTTGAATCTGACCCGAAAAAATTACTGGATAAATTGGTGGAAATAATCAAAAAAGAAAAAGAAAAAAATGGATATAAACACCTCTGAAATATTTTTAAGGCTGATTTTGGCGGTTTTCCTTGGCGGTTTAATCGGCTTGGAAAGGCAAATAGCGCATAAAACAGCCGGGTTGAGAACATTTTCTTTAATCAGTTTGAGCTCAGCGCTTTTGACGGTAGTGTCTCATTTATTGGGCGAGCAGTATGGGGCAAATTTTAATGTTGCTATTTTGCCGACGCAGATTATTAGCGGTATCGGCTTTATCGGCGCCGGAATCATTATTTTCCACGGCCTTCAGCCAAAAGGCATTACTACGGCGGCCGGTTTGATTGTTTCAGCGACTGTCGGAATCGCCGTTGGTTTCGGTTTTTACAGCATAGCGGTTTTCACCACATTGCTCACGCTTTTGATTTTCACGATAATGTGGTTTTTTGAAGTGAAATTTATCAGTAAAATAAAGTAGGCAATGGGAAAAATTTTCAGCCAATTTATTTATCCGGCATCGCTTGACAGATAAAAATTTGTATTATTCGCGAATGCTATATGGAAAAGCGCAAACAATACGACAATAAAATAATTCTGCCGAGGACGGAAGAGCATGAATTGCCCAAAGGCAAGTTGGGATTGGTTTTTTGCGGCGATTGCAACGCGGTTTATTATAAAAAATCCTGGCATAACAATCTCCGCGATTATAAAAATTTTCGCGAAGATTTGCCGGTGAAATTTTCCGTTTGTCCGGCTTGCGCGATGATAAAAAATAAGCAATTTGAAGGAGAAATTATTATCAGCAATATTCCCGCAAATATCGAAGAAAGCTTAATTCATTTAATTGAAACGTTCGGCCGGCGAGCTGAACAGAATGACGGCCAACACCGTGTTATTGCCGTTAAAAAAATTAAATCAGGATTGATTGTGACGACTACTGAAAATCAGCTTGCCGTGAAAATCGCCAAAAAAATCAAAGATACTTTCAAGAAAGTGGAAATGAAAATTTCTTATTCTCCTAAACCCAGCGATGTGGTTTACGTCAAAATGGGTTTCAAATAACGTCCTCGTAGTTGAATGGATACAATGCTTCCCTCCGAAGGAGGCGGTACAGGTTCGATTCCTGTCGAGGACACCATCTTATTGAACAATTCTATGGAATTGTTCAATGACGTTAAGATTTATTATGGGGCTTGTTTTTTATTTTAACCTGTGTTAAATTTTATGAATTAAATATGGCTTTAACAGTCCGACAAAAACAGAATATCGCGAAAGAATACGGGCTTCACGAAACCGACACCGGTTCGGTTGAGATTCAAATCGCGTTCTTAACCAAGCAGATTGACGAATTAGCCGCTCATCTTAAAAAGAACCCGAAGGACAATCATTCCCGCCGGGGGCTTTTGAAAATGGTGGGCAAAAGAAAAAAATTGCTCGCTTATTTGGAAGACAGCAACAATAAAAGTTATACAAGCTTAATAAGAAAGCTTGGACTTAAAAAGTAATGCTTATTCAACACAAAGCTCAGCGAGTGGGGATTTTCATTGATATCCAAAATCTTTATCATTCCGCGAAAAATCTTTATCGCGCCAGAGTCAATTATAAAGAATTGCTCAAATCTCTCGTTTCCAGCCGCTCTTTGATAAGGGCCATCGGTTATGTGGTAAAAAGCGAGTCGGCTGAAGGCGAATCGGCTTTTTTTGAAGCTTTGGAAAAATCCGGCATTGAATTAAGAATGAAAGACCTTCAAATTTTCGCCGGCGGAATGAAAAAGGCGGATTGGGACGTGGGCATGGCGGTTGACGCCATTAGAATGGCGAATTCGCTGGATACGGTTATTTTGGTGACCGGCGACGGAGATTTCATTCCTTTGGTGGAATATCTGAAATGGGGATTGGGCAAAGAAGTGGAAGTGGCGGCGTTCGGCAGAAGCGCTTCCGCCAAACTTAAAGAAACGGCGGATTTCTTTATTGATTTGGACAGATTGCCGAGAGTGATACTTAAAAAATAAATTTTAAATTTATATTAATAAATTATTATGTTAAACAGACAACAATTTTCAATTGATTTCGCGGAACAAAAATTGACGCTTGAAATTTCCAAGTTGGCGGGGCAGGCGAATGCCGCGGTTTTGGGGACTTTCGGCGACACTTCGGTTTTGGCAACCGTGGTGATGGGAAAGGAAGACCGCAATATTGATTTTTTCCCTTTAACCGTTGATTATGAGGAAAAATTTTACGCCGCCGGAAAAATCATCGGCAGCCGTTTTGTGCGGCGTGAGGGCAGGCCTTCGGAAGCCGCGATTTTATCCGGCCGTTTGGTTGACCGTACAATCCGTCCGCTTTTTGATCATCGTCTGCGCCGCGACGTTCAGATTGTTTTAACCGTACTTTCGTATGATGAAGAAAATGATCCGGATTTCATATCTTTGATTTCAGCGTCAGTCGCTTTGGCGATTTCCGATATCCCCTGGAACGGACCGGTTGCGGGCGTAAGATTGGCAAGAACAAAAGACGACAAAACAATAATCAATCCCGTGAATTCGCTTTTCAGCGATCCGGCGAATATTATTTTTGACGCTTTTGTCGCCGGAGCCAAAGATCGCATAAATATGATTGAACTCGGCGGCAACGAAGCCAAAGAAAGCGAAGTAATTGAAAGTTTTAACGCCGCTCAGCAAGAAATCAAAAAACTCCTTGATTTTCAGAAAGAAATTATCGCTAAAATCGGCAAGCTGAAAATAGACGTGAAATTCGCGGAAATTGATGCGCAATTAAAAGAAAAAGTTGAAAATTTTTTGAAGGATAAATTGGAAGCAGCCGTTTACGTGAAAGAAAAAGTTGAACGGCAGGATAAATTGGGTGAATTGAAATCGGAATTCAAAAAATACTTAATTGAGCAAAGCGTTGAAAATATCGGCCAGGCTGACGCGATTTTTGAAGATGAATTGGATAAACTTGTCCATAAAAACGTTTTGGAAAAAGATTTGCGACCGGACGGAAGGAAAATGGACGAAGTGCGCGAACTTTCGGCAGAAGTTAGTTTGTTTAAGCGTTTGCACGGTTCGGCTTTGTTTACGCGAGGCAACACTCAGGCGCTGGCAGTGACGACTCTGGCGGCTCCCGGAGCGGAACAATTGATTGAAACAATTGAAATCTCCGGCAAAAAGCGATTTATGCTTCATTATAATTTCCCGCCGTATTGCACCGGAGAAATAGGGCGAATGGGCGGAGTCGGCCGCAGAGAAATCGGACACGGTAATCTGGCTTATAAGGGCGTTTTGCCGCTTATTCCTTCGCAGGAAGAATTTCCTTACACCATCCGCGTTGTTTCGGAAATTTTATCGTCCAACGGTTCGTCTTCAATGGCGAGCGTTTGCGCGGCGTCGTTGTCTTTGATGGACGCGGGCGTGCCGATTAAAAAGCCGGCGGCCGGAATTGCGATGGGATTGATGAGCGCCGAAGACGGCAGATATAAGGTTTTAACCGACATTCAGGGACCGGAAGACCATTACGGCGATATGGATTGCAAGATAGCGGGCACAACTGACGGCGTTACCGCGGTTCAGATGGATGTGAAAATAGACGGCATTACTTTGAAAATTCTTGAAGAAACTTTGGCGCAGGCGAAAAAGGCCCGTTTGGAAATTTTGAACGTCATAAAAAACGCGTTGCCGGAGCCGAGAAAAGAAATTTCAAAATACGCTCCGGCAGTGGAGAGTTTTAATATCAATCCCGAACAAATCGGCATGGTTGTCGGGCCAGGCGGAAAAGTGATAAACGCCATTATCAGAGATTTTGAATTGCAAACGATTGACATTGAACAAACCGGAAAGATTTTCGTGGCGGCAATTGATCAGGAAAAAGTGAAATTGGCGGTCAATTACATTAAATCGCTGACGCGCGAATTTCAGGTAGGCGAGATTGTGGATGGAGAAGTGATTAAAATTCTGGATTTCGGCGCGATTGTTGATTTGGGCGGCGGTAAAGACGGAATGATTCACGTTTCTGAGCTTAAAAACGGCTATGTCAATAAAGTTGAGGATGTTGTTAAAATGGGAGACAAAGTCAAAGCCAAAGTCATCCGCGTTGAAGACGGAAGAATCGGTTTGTCAATAAAACAATTGAAATAATAAAAAAAATCCCCATGAGGGGATTTTTTATTTTATTAATTTACTAAGCCGAGATTTTAACCGAGAGGCCTTATTTTTCTTGATAAGATTCACTTTCGCGGACTTATCCAGTTTTTTATAAACCGAAGAAAGATATTTTTGCGCTTCTTCTTTTTTCTTTTCGGCAACCAGTTTTTTGAATTGCTTAATAACCGATTTTAATTCGGTTTTTCTTTTAACATTTACTTTTCGGCGCTTAGTGCTCTGCCGAAGCGCTTTTTTCGCTGATTTGATTATTGGCATATTAAATAGAATTTAGGATATAGAATTTAGGATATAGGAAAAGGCTTTTAATGTCAACTTTTTTAATAAAATAAAAAGGCGGAGCCGCGAAAACTCCGCCACAGTTTTTGCTAAAGAAAAACGTATTTTACCATAATGGCGGTAAAATAGAATAGAAAGGCAATGGCACTATGGGCGAAGACAAGCGGATAATCATTATGATCGCCTCCTTATATTCGCATAAGCGTCCCTATGCTGAACAAATGGAACATTGCTCCTTCAATAGTTAATATTAATATCAAAATCATTTTATTCACCTCACTTTTTCAATTTTTTGCCGATAAAAATTATCGGTTGTTAAATAAAATATAATAAATAAATCGGGAAATGTCAAATTATTGAAAGTGGGCGAGTTTTGAGATATACTAATTTTTATGATTTATTCCATTTCCGGAAAATTAATCGCCAAAAAGCAGAATTTTGCCGTTGTGGAGGCAAACGGCATTGGGTTTAAGATATTTGTCGGCTTAAGAACTTTGCGGCAATCGCCGAAAATTGGCGGAAAAGCTTCCTTTTTTTGTTATACGAGCGTCAAGCAGGATGGCATTGAACTTTACGGATTTTTAACGGAAAAAGAACTGGAAATTTTTGAATTGCTGCTTTCCGCGGACGGCGTGGGGCCGAAGGCGGGAATGAAAATTCTTGATATCGCCAAGATTGATAGCCTGTTGGCCGCCATAAAGCAGGGCAGAAGCGATTTACTCACCAAAGCCGCGGGCATCGGCGATAAAAAAGCCCAGCGGATTGTTTTGGAATTGAAAGACAAAATCAAGCATTATAAAAGCAATGAAGAGGTGGCTTTGATGGAAACTGACGCGGACATTGAAAAAGCCCTGAAAAATCTGGGATATAAGCAAGCGGAAATCAGAGAGGCGGTTAAAAATATCCCCTCAAAAATCAAGAAAATAGAGGATAGATTAAAAACTGCATTAAAATTTTTATCTAAATAAGAAAAATGAGATATTTAATAATTCTACTTTCTACTTTCTACTTTCTACTTTCCACTGTTTTCGCCGCTGCTCCTGATGAGCTAAAGAGTTCTATTGAGCAGAAATCAAAGGAGCTTGAAAACATTAATAAGCAAATTCAGGAAAATCAGCAGAAATTGGAAACCGTTCAAGGCGAAAAAAAGACGCTCCAAAAAGAAGTGAGCAGCGTTCAAAACCAGATTAAACAGCTTAATTTGGGAATTAAGGCGAGCGAGGTCAATATTGAAAAGCTTGGACTGGAAATAGATTCGCTTCAATACAATATTTCCGACGCGGAAGCGCAGATTGTTAAAAAGCGGGAGGCGATTGCGGAAATTTTGCGTCAATTTCAGCAAAAAGAAAACGAATCGCCGCTAATCGCTTTTTTGAAAAATAAAACTTTGTCCGACGGCGTTTTTGAGGCGCAGTCGCTGGCGGATTTGGGAGGCAATCTCAATTCCGAAGTCAATGAATTGAATTTTTTCAAAGATGATTTGTCGGTATCGCTTGATAAAACAACCGAAAAAAAGCAGGAGCGGGAAGTTGAAAATTTTACTTTAAAAAACAAGAAATCCATAGCCGATGAAATCAAAAAAGAAAAACAGGTTATTTTGGAGCAGACGAAAAATCAGGAAAAAATTTACCAAAAGCAATTAAGCGAGTTGGAAAAACAACAACAGGCGATTTCCGATGAAATAAGCGAGCTTGAAGATGAATTGCGCCGGACTTTTGACCCGAGCTTGCTGCCGTCAAAACGGCCGGGCATTCTCGCTTGGCCCATAAAGCTTGTTAAAGACGGCGGCATTGGCCGCATCACCCAGCATCAAGGCGAGAGGTCTTATCTTTATCGCGGCAAGCCGCATAACGGGCTTGATATCGGCGCGTCTATCGGAACGCCGGTTTACGCGGCGGATGATGGCATAGTTGAAGCAGCTGATAATAATGACAAGAGTTATTACCGCAAATATCAGTATGGCAAGTATGTTTTGATAAAACATAATAACAATATGGCGACACTTTACGCTCATCTTTCAAAATATGTCGTGGCTCGGGGCACTAATGTGAAAAGAGGCGAATTAATCGGTTATTCCGGCAATACCGGTTATTCCACGGGTCCGCATCTTCATTTGGGCGTTTATTGGGCGCCAAGCATTCAAATGAAATCAATTCCGCCCGCAGCCGGCTTGGTGCCAGTGGGAGTGATTATTAATCCGGAAGACTATCTGTAAAAAATTCAAAGCCCAAAGCACCAAATCCTAAACAATATCAAAATTCAAAATTAGAAATATAAAAACTTTGAATTTATTTAGAATTTAGGATTTTGTATTTTAGATTTAGTTATATTATGGAGAAAATTTTAAGATTTCTTGAAAAATATATTATTCCGAAACAGCTGTACCGTTTGGGACAGCCGATATATCATTTTTCTTTGGCTTTTATTGCGGCGTTTTTTTATGGCTTTCCGTCTCGTAAAATGAAAGTCATCGGCGTTATCGGCACCAAGGGTAAGACCACAACCTGCAATTTAATCACTCAGATTTTGAATTTCAGTGGTCATAAAACCGGAATGGCGACAACGGTTAATTTCCGCATCGGCGACCGCGAGTGGAAAAACGAAACAAAGCAGACAATGCTCGGCAGGTTTCAATTGCAAAAATTGCTCAAACAAATGAAAAAAGAAAATTGCGAATACGCAGTGGTGGAAACTTCGTCCGAGGGCATTCTGCAATACCGCCATCGTTTTATTGATTATGATGCCGCGGTTTTTACCAATTTGTCGTCGGAACACATTGAGCGGCACGCTGGGTTTGAAAATTACCGCGCCGCGAAAGTGAAATTGTTTAAAAAAGTCGCGAAAAAAGAAAATAGTATTGGAGTTTATAATTTGGACGATGAGAATATTGAGTATTTTTTGAAGCCGGAAATGGGGGGAAAATATGGATACTCTTTAAAACCCAAAATTACAAATCACAAATTACAAACAAATTACAAATTACAAATTACAAATATAAAAATTTATCCGGATAAAACGGAATTTATTATAAACGGTGATAATTTTACAATGCCGTTGGTCGGCGAGTTTAATGTTTATAATGCCGCGGCCGCTATTTGCGTTGCTTTATCGCAAAATGTTTCAATGGATAAAATAAAGCAAGTATTAGCGCAGGCAAAACCGCCAGCTGGCAGAATGGAGATTATTCAGGCGAAAGCCGACAAGGGAAACTTTATGATAGTGGTTGATTATGCGCATGAGCCGGCGAGTCTGGAAGCGGTTTATAAAACAATCTCAAATCTCAAATCTCAAATCTCAAATCTTTCCGGCGCAGGGGTGGC
>JAJYWO010000006.1 GCA_021791445.1 bacterium
GTCATTGACGGCGCCAATGAAGGAAAAAGAACTTGGCTTAAAAGCTTGAATTTCGGCTCTTTGATTTTTTCCGGAGAAAAACCGGCGCCGACAACTTCTTCGCGTTTTAAATTGAAAATCTGCTCTCCGGCTTGATTGAAAATCAATATCTTGAAATTCGGGTCGTAAGCGATAACGCCGTCGCGAAGGGTGGCGACAACGCTTGTCAACTCGTTTCGTTCTATCTTAATTTCCAAATTGGACCTCGCCAGCCGCAGATTATTGACCAAAATAATCGCCGCCAAAAAAATAAAAAATCCTCCGGAAAACCAAAGCGCTAGAACCGGCAGATAAAAAACTTCCATTATAAAAATCGCCAAAACCAGCGGCAAAAAATACCAAAACAGCCGCATTTCCGGAAGTTTGACGTATAACAATAATTTTTGAAAAAAATTAGCCATTTTTTAGCGTTGACAATAAAATATCTATTCTGTTCATATCGCGCGGGAAAAGAGTCACCTCGCGGATATTATCCAAATTGAGCAATTTTTGCGTGATTCGTTCCAAACCGATTGCCAATCCGCCCTCCGGAGGCATTCCATATTTAAACGCTTGTAAATAAAAATCAAAATGCGCGGGGTTTATTTTCCATTTTTTAATATTATCAACAAGCATTTGATAATCGTGAATGCGTTGGCCGCCGGTAGTTATTTCAATCCCCTTAAATAACAAATCAAAGCTTCTGGTAAAATCCGGATTCGTTGGGTCGGGGAAAGTGTAAAACGGCCGTTTTTCGGTCGGATAATGGGTAATAAAAATAAAATCCGAATCAAAATTTTCTTTCGCGTACTGACATATCAATCTTTCGCCCTGTGGGTCTAAATCCGGCTCATTTAATAAATCCAAGCCGTATTTTTCCTTTAAAATTTTCTGCGCGTCTTTCAATTTTAACGAAGGAATCGCTTCCGGAATTTTCGGCAATTCTACGCCAAAAAATTCAAATTCTTTGGCGCAATTTTTTGACAAATGGTTGAAAACATAAACAAGCAATTCATTTTCCAGAGCCATCACGTCCGTATGGTCGTTGATAAAACCGAATTCCAAATCCATGCTTGTGTATTCGTTTAAATGCCTGGTAGTGCTGTGTTCTTCGGCGCGATAAGCATTGCCGATGGTGAAAACCCGCTCAAAAACGCCGACCATAATCTGCTTGTAAAATTGCGGGCTTTGAGCGAGATAAGCCTTGTTTTCAAAATAATCTATCTTAAAAACATTGGCTCCGCCCTCGGTGGCTTGAGCGACGATTTTCGGAACCTGCACTTCCGTAAAATCTTTGCTTATTAAAAAATCGCGAAAGGCGCGGACGATTTCCGCCTGAATTTTGAAAATATTCCTGTTTTTTTCGGTCCGCAAAGCAAACGGCTGCCAATCAAGAAAAGTTTCCAGAGAAATATCGCTCGCCGGGTCAAAGGGAATTTCTTCGGCGCGGCTCAACACGGTCAATTCGTCAACCGCCACTTCAAATTCCCCGCTTTCAATCTTGGGATTTTCCATCCCTTTGGGCCGGCGATTCACTTTTCCATTTAATCTCACCACCCACTCGGAACGCAATTCTTTGGCCGCCTCGTAAGCCGCGCTGGACGGAAGAAAAATAACCTGACACACGCCGCTCCGATCGCGCAAATCAATGAAAATCAACTTGCCATGGTCCCGCCTCACATCCACCCAACCTTTCAATTCAACTGATTCCCCTTCTTTATTTTTAATATCTTTAATTAAAACTCTCATAAAAAAATAATAACATATTTAAAGCTCAGAATGGAAGCTTTTATAAGCGTTGTCTCGCTTAACAGCGTTGATAGGAGCTTCCAGCCCAACCTCTTAATGAAAAAATAAAATCTTTTCATAGCCAGCATGTCGGAATAATAATTACAAATTACCGAGCGAGGAGGAAAAAAGCGGGAAAATTATGGTGTCTGAATCCCGATCCGCCCAGGGCGGAGAGGTTGAGTTCATAATTTTCCAGTTGCTTTTGACGACGAGACGAGGATAATTTGTTTATTATGGAGGCCGCTGGCGAGAAAAGATTTTATTCTTGAGAAAAACCTCATCTTTTTTTGAAAATGTTAATCTCATCGCCGCTGATTGCGATTTTTACTGTGCCGTTTTGGTCGGCGCGAAAAATTTGCGAGCCGATTGACGCCAATCTGTTTAAAACCTCGCTTGTCGGATGGCCGTAAGAATTTTTGCCGACTTCTATTGAAGAAACTTTCGGCTTTATGGCCGCCAAAAATTCCTCGCTTGAAGAATACTTTGAACCGTGATGCGGCACTTTCAGAATATCCGCCCTAATGTCAAAATTATCCGCCAAATATTTTTCAACTTTATTGCCGATATCGCCGGTAAATAAAACGCGCGCCGCTTTTTCTTCGTTAATATTATCGGTAAATTTAATCACCAGCGAAGAATCGTTCGTTTCTTTGCTTCGCAGAAAATCCGCGTTCGGCGAAAGAATTTCAAAAAAATCTTCTCCGTATTTTATTTTATCTCCTTGCCCCAGAACAATAACCGAAGTTTTATTTTCTTCAACGACTTTCGCCAATTCTTTCCACGATTGCGCCAAACCGGCGCGGCCGTTGTAAATAAACGCGCCGACTTGATAACGCTTGAAAATATCAATAAAGCCGTTGAAATGGTCGGTTTCCGGATGGGAAACTATCGCCAAATCAATATAATTATCCGTTGGCCGCAAAACAGAGCTTAACTCATTGGCTGTTTTATTGCCCGGACCGGCGTCAATCATCACTTTCACTCCGCCCGGCAAAATAACCAATTCGCCGTCCCCCTGCCCGACATCAAAAAAATAAATTTCCGTTTCACTATTGGGCCTGTTTAAAACAACCGCCTTCCAGACCACAAAATCAAAAATAACCAAAAAAACAAGAAAAATTATAAAGTGATTGCGATTAAACATTTTATAAATTATGCCATTTTTATTATTTTTTCAAAACAAAATACTGCTATCCCATAATAAGTCTAATGGGAGAAATAAATTTATTTTCTTTTTATCGCTTTTTTCGCCGCTTTGACGATATCTTCCGCTCCCATTCCGTATTTTTTTATAAGCTCGTCCGGCGCGCCGCTTTCGCCGAAACAATCCTGCATTCCGATAAATTCCATCGGAACCGGAAAATTTTTCGCCAAGACTTCGGCAATCGCTCCGCCCAATCCTCCGACAATATTATGTTCTTCAACGCTCACAATCGCCCCGCATTTTTTCGCGAGCTCAATGATTTTTTTCTCATCAATCGGCTTAATCGTGTGGTTATTTAAAACAATGGTTCCGATTCCTTCTTCTTCCAATTCTTTTGCCGCCTGTAAAGCGTTGTATAAAACCGGACCGGCGCCAATAATCACGGCTTGTGGTTTTTTTCCGCCTGTTGGCGGATTCCACATTTCATAAGCCTTACCGGGCGTAAACGGCGTTTCTTCGGTCGTCATTATTGGAGTTTTTTCGCGAGCGAACCGCATATAAACCGGGCCCCAAATTTGCGCCGCCGCGACTGTCGCTTTTTTCGCTTCAATGGCGTCGCAAGGAACAAAAACTTTCATATTCGGCATTGCCCGCATCGTGGCAATATCTTCAACCGCCTGATGAGTGGCGCCATCCGGCCCCACAGAAACTCCGGCATGCGCTCCGCAAATTTTCACGTTGGAATCGTTATAAGCGATAGTCGTCCTGATTTGCTCCCAATTTCGTCCCGGCGAAAAAACCGCGTAAGAAGAAATAAACGGAATTTTCCCGGAAATGCCGAGTCCTGCCGCCACGGTTGCCATATTCTGCTCCGCCACTCCCATTTCAAAAAACCTTTCCGGAAATTTTTCCTTAAACCAATGGCTGCGCGTGGATTCAGTCAAATCAGCGCATAAAACAACGACATTTTTATCTTTCTCGCCGGCGACAACTAACCCCTGCCCATAGCCGTCCCGCGTGGGTTTTTGTTCAATACCCGCTTCAAAAATTTTCTTATTCAATTTTGATATTTCATTTATCATTATTCGTGCTCTGATTTAATTTGTCCTCCCAATGTTCGCAATTCCACCAGCGCGGCCTTCGCCTGCTCTTTATTCGGCGGAATGCCATGCCACAAATAATCCTGCTCCATAAAACTTACGCCCTTGCCCGGAATGGTGTGAGCGATAATCAAAGTCGGTTTTTCAAAAATCGCTTTGGCTTCATTACAGGCATCCACAATCGCCTCTATATTGTGGCCGTCGATTTCCAAAACATGCCAGCGAAACGCCTCATATTTTTCTTTCAAAGATTCCAAGGGCATCACATCTTCGGTAAAGCCATCAATCTGAATATTGTTTCTGTCAATAATCGCGGTGATATTGTTTAACCGGTTTTTACCGATGAACATCGCCGCTTCCCAAGTATTGCCGGCATCCTGCTCGCCGTCGGACATTAAACAATAAATCCGATGTTTTTTATCGTCCAATTTCGCTGCCAAAGCCATTCCGGCCGCCTGCGACAAGCCCGAACCCAATGGACCGGAGGTTGTTTCCACGCCCGGCAAAGCGCCGCGGCGCGGATGCCCCTGTAATCGGCTTCCCAGTTTTCTCAAAGTTTTTAATTCTTCAATATGAAAATATCCGGCTCGCGCCAAAGTCGCGTATTGAGCTGGACAAATATGGCCGTTGGACAAAATCAACCTGTCTCTTCCCGGCCAATTCGGCTCTTTCGGATTATAATTTAAAATATGAAAATATAAGGCTGTAAAAATATCCGCCATTCCCAGCGGTCCGGCCGAATGCCCGCTCCCCGCTTCAACCAGCATATTGACGATATCTTGGCGGATTTGATTCGCCGTCATTTCCAAAAATTTTATTTTTTTCTCGTGTAAAATGTCCATTTTATATTGCCGCTAATTCTTTATAAGCCCCCAAAGAATTATTACTTTCCCAAATATACGACCCTACAACCAAAATGTCCGCTCCCGCTTCTTTGCACATTTTCGCGGTTTCCGGATTTATGCCTCCGTCAACTTCTATTATAACATTTGAATAATTTTTCTTCAAAAATTTTATTTTTTCCAAAATCTGCGGCTGAAATTTCTGGCCGGACAACCCCGGCTCCACCGCCAATAATTGAACAAATTGCTTGCTATCATCAATGGTAGCAAGATAAGAAAGCAAATTTTCAACAGGAGTGTTTGGATTGAGCGCCAAACCGATTTCTATATTTTTAAGATTTAATTTTGAGTTTTGAGATTTGAGATTTGAGATTTCTATTGATTCAATATGAACTATTATTCTTTTCGCTCCCGCTTCAATCCACTCATTAATAACATCCAACGGATTTTCCACCATTAAGTGAACTTCAACGTTAATTTTAAATTTTAAATTTAAAATTTTAAATTCTTCTGGGTTATCCCAAGTTTTGTGTTTGGTGAATTTGCCGTCCGCGATGTCAATTTGCGCCCATCCTGCGCCGAACTCCGCGGTTTTTTGAAGTTTGTCTTTTACACATTCAAAATCTTGGCAATTTATCGCCGGAATAATTCGCATTTATAAAGTATAACATAAAATAAATAATAAAATTCACTACTAATCTATAAGATAGCAGTGAAAATTGTGACATTTTGTGCGGTCACATGGAATGTCACAAAAAATAAAATCAATCTTTTTGACAAACTAAAAATTATATATAGGGGGCATTTGTGTCTAATTATATTAAACAATCAATCTTTTTCCCACCGCTTCCCAATCAATAGCCATATGAAGAGCGAAATGGTTTTTCAGCAACTGGCCGCTAAATCCCGCCAATCCCAATAAATTTTCAAAATTTTTCACTTCGTATGGCATGCGCTGTTATTTTAGCATAAATATGATGTTTTCCAAAGCGATTGATTTTTATCGGAACGCTGTTTATTTCAAATTCCTGGCCATCAACAACTTTTTTAACATTTTTCGCCTGACAATCCGCGCCGTCATTTAATCCGTAAGTAATTGTCCGGCAGGGCGAAAATCGGCTTAAATTCTTTATTCTTTCATCATCATAATTCAACAGCAACAATCCGCCCTTGGGTAAAATTTCAACCAATTTTTGATATTCCAAAGCGACTTCATCCAAATCCTCAAAATTTTCTCTGTAAACTGTCACGATAGTCGTCAAAATCGCGGCTTGCGGCTTTACAATGCTCAATAAATAATCCATGTCCTCAGGATGAGAAATGGCAGTTTCAAGAACTAAATAATCTTGACCAATAACTGACAACTGACGACTGACAACTTTCTTAATTCCTTGCCATAAAATTTTAAGCCAGTTTTTAAAACTCCCTTCGCCGGAAGGCAAATCTAAAATGGAAAGCGGCAAACCGATTTCGGCGTTGAAATTTTTTCTGCTGGCGCGGCTATCCAAAACTTTTTCTTTTAACGCTTTAACAATTTCTTCTTTCACCCAATGCCGATTGGTGGCGCCGGCAACAATAATCACATACGGCTTATAGCGCCATAAATAAACCTTCGCCAACCATTTTAAAGCGTATTGAATGCACTTCTTGCCGATTTTATTGGAATTTTTATACATTAAAAATTTTTTTAAACCTTTCCATTGATTCTCTTATGTCTTTTTCGTCTCTGCCGAAAGAAATTCTGAAATGGTGCTCGCCGGACGGACCGAATGCCGCTCCGGGCACCACCGCCACTTTCGCCTTTTCCAATAATTTCAAAGCGAATTCCCAAGAATTTTTTGTTTGCAAAATTTTATAAGCCGCGGGTAAAATTTTCGGAAAAATAAAATAAGCGCCCTTCGGATTTTGATAGGAAAAATAATTTTTCATTCCGTCCAGATATTCACACATTAAATCGCGGCGAGTTTGGAATTCGCGGCGAAATTTTTCAATCTCTCTGTCGCCGTAATCAAGCGCTCCGATTGCCGCGTATTGCGAAATCACCGGCGCGCAAGTCACTAAAGAATCGTGGATTTTCAAAATTTCTTTCACGTTTTCCTCGTCGCTGTGCAAAAAGCCGATTCGCCAGCCAGTCATGGCGTACGCCTTAGACAAACTAAAAATGCGGATTACTTTTTTTCTCAATTCCGGAATTTGCGCCAAGGAGAAGAATGGCGCTTCGCTATTAGAATTGTTATTATAAATAAAGTCTTTGTAAACTTCGTCGCTTAAAATGAAAAATTTTTTCTTTTCCGCCAATTCCGCGATTTTTAGCAAATCTTCTTTCGGAAAAATCGTGCCGGTCGGATTATTCGGATTACAAAACAAAATCCCCGCGGTTTTGGCATTCGTTTTTTTCTTTAAATCGTTAAAATCAATCCGCCAACCTTCATTTTCCATCAAATCGGAAAAAACCGGCTTGCCGCCGCTCACTTTCACCGCTTCGGCGTAAGAAGTGTAGCTGGGAGAAAACAAAATAATTTCATTTTTATTCGGCTCAATTATCGCCGTCAAAGCGGCCGTAATCGCCTCTATGGAACCAGCAGTAACGATAATTTCGTTTTCAAAATCGTAAAACATTCCTTCTTCCGCCAGCTTTTGTTCAATGGTTTCGCGCAATTCCGGCAAACCATAAGTTAAAGAATATTTCGCCACCGCGCCGCGATTCAACGCCTTTATGGCCGCTTTTTTCACCACTTCCGGCGTATCAAACGAAGGAATGCCCTGCGCCAAGGAAACGACATCGGGAATTTTGGAAGCCAAAAGTTCAATCTGTTTAATTGGAGAAAGATTGATATTTTTAGTGCGGGAGAACATTGTAAAAAAAATTAAGCGGGAGCTGAAGGAATCGGACCTCCGACCGCGATTTTGGAGATCGCTGTTATACCACTTAACTAAGCTCCCAGAAGAAGCCTATCGCTTGGCTTCTTTATGAACCGTTGATTTGCGGCACCAAGAACAAAATTTTTTGATTTCCAATTTTTTCTCAATTTTCTTCTTGTTTTTGCGGGTATAATAATTAATCCGCTTGCAAGCCGCGCATTTCATTTTTATTAAATTTTCGCTGAATTTTGATTTAGCCATAGTTTAAAATTAAAACATTAAATTTGATAAAAAACAATGCCTGAGCCGATGGAGAGAATTGAACTCTCGACCTACTCCTTACCATGGAGTTGCTCTGCCGCTGAGCTACATCGGCATATTAATTATTATCTTCGAACCAACATCTTTCAGCAAGCATCGGGCTTCGCCCTCTGCCGCTGAGCTACATCGGCATATTAATTATTATCTTCGAACCAACATCTTTCAGCAAGCATCGGGCTTCGCCCTCTGCCGCTGAGCTACATCGGCGTCTATTAAATATTATTCTATCACAAATTTAGCCTCTTGTCAGAATCGAACTGACGTCCACGCTTTACAAAAGCGTTGCTTTGCCACTAAGCTAAAGAGGCGTAATTATACTTTAATTAACATCTCCAATTCTCCGAGTATCTTTTTCCCTTCTCCTTTTTCAAAATACTCCCGGCACGGTTTTAACAATTCAACCAAATAATCGGCGACAAATTTCTTTAAATCCTCCGGATGAAGTTCTTTATTCTTAAATATCTTTTTCAATTCGTCAATGCCGCGAATTTCTAGATTGCCGCCGTGTTCCGGTTTGCGTTCTATCGTAATTTTTTCCTCGCGCGAAAAAACCAGATATTCCATCCAATCAACAAACGGGTTGAATTCCGCTTCTCCTTCCGGACAAAACGCTTTTTTGATTTTTCGCCTTATTTCGTCTTCGCTGTCGTGAATAAAAATCGCGCTATCCGACTTGGATTTGCTCATTTTCATTGATGTCTGCAATTCGTTTTTGTCAAAATCTTTCGGAATCGGCCAGACGGACGGCTTGTTAAGCCCTAAAAGCAAATGAGTGTGAACCGCCACCGGCTTTACAACTTTATCGCTAATTTTGAGCGGAGAGAATTTCAGCTGTTTTGCCACATCGCGGGCAATCACATTGGCTTTTCTTTGGTCCGTGCCGGCATGAGAAAAATGAAAATTACCCGTAAAAATATCCGCCACTTGCATCGCCGGATACATCAATTTAGCAAAATCAACCTCCTCGCCCTCTTTTTTCCCCAAAATCGTGATGCTTCTTTTCATTCGCGCCAATGTCGTATTTTTAGCCACATCAATAACCGTTGGCCAATAATCGTCATTTTTACGATAAAATTCCGACGCTAAAATAAAATTCAAATCTTTCGGGTTACCGCCAACGCACTTATAAGCCGTGGAAAGACCTTCTTTAAAATAATTGACTGCTATTTTTTTTATTATTTCTAAATCTCCGCCGAGTTTGTCGTTTATCCAAGTATGGTAATCAGCCAATAATATGTGAACTTTTACGCCGACGTCCGCAAAATCTTTCACCTTTTGCATGCAAACCAAACCCGTTCCCAAATGAATTTTCCCGGAAATTTCAAAACCAATGTAATGATTTAAATTCTCGCCGCTTTTGAGAAAAAATTCCAAATCCTCCGGAGTGATAATTTCTTCGGTTTGACGCTTAATAAGATTAATTTTCTCGCCAATCGTCATTTAAAAATCATAACCGAATTGGAAGTATTTTTCAAATTTAAAATGTCCGGCGGGTAGGAGTCGAACCTACCTAAAACGCTTTTACAGAGCGTCGCTTCAACCGATCAGCCACCGCCGGTTATTTTTCTTCCTCCTTATTTTCCTCCAATGAAGCGAAAATATTTTTTTTCTCCTCGCTCGCGCTCGCGCTTCCCATTTTCCTCACTTTTTTCAAATGTTCAGTTAGCGCATTATCCCACTTCATTAACAATAATTTCGTTTTTCTCATTGTTTTTTCCAGCCAAACGCTGAAAAATACGTCCATTTTATCAAAGGGAATTCTGGCTATCAGTTTGTCCAGTTTCTCGTGAAAAGTTTCCTTTCTGAAAGATTCTTCAACGTCGCCCACGCGCGGCGTCGCCCGGGCAATAAGATAAATTATTGTCCCCAAACTGAGCATTATGATAATTTGAAGGATAAAGTTATACACGCTTAAAGTTCGTATCTGCAGAATTTTTCCGCTTTGATGTTTTCTCCGAGTTTAGCGATAGCGCCTTTAATCAAGTTCTCAATCGTCGTTGATTCGTCTTTGACGTAATTCTGCGCCACCAATTCTTCAACATTCGCGGGATTCATCGCCGCAATATGTATCGCCAAATTATGCGCCAATTCTTGAAACATCGGGTTTCTGGCGACAAAATCGGTTTCACAGCGCAATTCCAATAAAACCCCCACGCGCTCGTTGTGAATATAAGAATGAAGTAAGCCGGCGCCGGTTGCCCTTTCGCCTTTTTTCTCGGCCTTGGATAATCCTCTTTCATGGATAAGCGCAACAGCCTTATCCAAATCATTTCCGGCGTCTTGCAGGGCTTTTTTACAATCCATCACCCCGGCATTGGTCATCTCACGAAGTTTCACAATATTATTGTTCATGGTTTCTAAATTTTTTAATTTCCCAATTTCTCAATTATTCCGTTCACTATCCACTCTATACTCGCCTTGGCGTGGTCATTCGCCGGAATCGGATAATTCACGAATTCCGGATTGTCATCGCTGTCAATTATCGCCGCAACCGGAATTTTCATTCGTCTCGCTTCCCGCACCGCGGTCATATGGCCCTTTAACGACAAATCCACCATAAAAATCGCTTCCACCGGCCTTGTCAGATTTTCCAAACCGCCGAACATTTCTTTCATGCGAGCAAGGTCTTTATTAATCATCACTCTTTCTTTTTTGGTGTATTTATCAAAATCGCCGCGCTCCATTCCGGCTTTTATTTTTTTGAAATTTTCTATGCGGCCGGAAATCGCCTTGAAATTCGTAAGCAATCCGCCGATCCAGCGATTTTTTACGAAAGGCAAATTTAATTTTTCCGCCACAGCTTCTAAAACCGGCTGAGCCGCGGGCTGCAACCCGACCAATAAAACCATCTTTTCGGACTTAATTTGGCTTTTTAAAAATTCGGCCGCCTTATCGATTAAGGGCAGTGTTTTCGCCAAATCAATTATTTCCATCCCATTGCGGGTCGTCAAAATATATTTTTTGAATTTCGGGTTTGTTTTGGTTTTTTTATGGCCGTAAATAATCCCCGCCCTTATCATTTCCTTTAAAACTTCCGCTTCCGCGCCAATTATTCCCTCTGTCAATTCTTTATTTAATTGTATATCTTGTTTATCCATAAATCGCTTTTAATCTTACTAAAAAACAGCTCTTATTGTCAATGCGCGCGAAAAAAATCCGGCGCCTCGCTTTTGCGAGGGCCGGAAAAAATTAACAAACAGCATCCGCGACCTCTTTCATAGTCGCGATTTTCATTCCGCGTTCGCGCGCCAAATTACGGACGCGAACGTCATCATCTATTAAGACAATTTTTTTGCTATTGTCAAAATAGATGTTTTTTATCTCATTGATTGTGTCTCTATGCGGCTTTATTTCGTCGCATATCAACACTTTTTGCGGCTCTATCCCTAGAGCCTTTAAATCAACGAAATAATTTAAAACGCTTTTTCTGACTTGCACGGCGCTGAATAGATATAAGGGGAATCCGTTTATAACTAATGACAAAACTCCCAAAAGAGACCTGTTTGTCATAATTACCATATTCCAATCGGGCAAAGCAAGCGGCTTTTCTTTATTTATATGATATATTTGGCTCTTTTTGGTTATTATTCTTTGGGCACTGGGATTTATTTTAAATTTCATGCCAAAGAAAACAACCGCTAAAAATTCAAATACTTCATATAAAAAAAACATCACACGGGAAATCCACCGCATCTTTTCATTTGCCTGCGCAAGGCTTATAAGATCTTGTAGGCGCGTAAATCTCTTTTCGAGAACCGTCCCGTCCAAGTCAAAAACAATCGCTTCAAAATCAATCTGTTGGTTACTGTTCATAACCACCTCCAAAATTTCTTCTTTCTTTTTTACGCTATAAAATAGCTGTTTTAAATATAAATATTCTATAAAATAATGTCAAGATTTCTGCGGCGAATTATTTATGATAAAATTCAGCCAATGGATAAGGGGAATGATTATATTCAAACATTAAAAGAACGCGCCCAGAAATCGCATGTTTACAAAAGCTACCAATTTGTGGGCTTGACGATTTCGCAGATTTTAAACGACGAAAAACACAAATCCCTTTATATCAAGCTGGCAAAAGAACATCCTGGCGACCACCTCTTGGGCATCGCCAAAGACGTGGCGGAAAGAAAAAAAATAAAAAATAAGGGCGGGTATTTTATGCGAGTGCTGCAAAAAACGCATCCGTATTTACTGAAATCCGCCAGCCGGCGGACCAAATCATAAATTAAATTAAATCGCGCCGCGTTTTTCAAGCTCTTCGTCAACTAATTCTTCTATATAAGCAGAAAAGGTTTCTTCTCTTAATTCATCTCCTCTTGGAATTTCTTGATTAAGTTTTTTTGCTATTACAACAATTCTATCTTCATCCACTCCTTCCTTTTCTATTCTTTCCATAACTCTCTTTCTGGCCTCTTCTCTTAATCCTTCGTTATTTTGTTGTATTTTTTCGAAATTTATCATTTTATTTTTATTTGACGGCAACGATTATTTAACGTATTTTTATTATAAACAACAATGAAAATTTTAACAATAGTCGATAAAAACAAAGAAAAATTCTTGCGAACAAAAGCCGCGGATTTTGATTTTGCCCAATATAATAAGAAAGAAATCGCCGAATTGATTAAAAAAATGAAAGAAATAATGCTGGAAACCCGCGGCATCGGCCTTTCGGCGAATCAAGTCGGCTTAAATTTGAATTTTTTCATCACCCAAGTGCCCCAATTTGAAAACGACAAAATTATCGGTCAAAAGTCCTATGCCATATTCAATCCGGAAATCATAAAATTTTCCAAACAAACGGAAATCGTTGAAGAAGGCTGCTTGAGCGTTCCGGGAATTCATGGCGAAGTGGAACGGCCGCTGAAAATCACCGTCACCGGCTTTGACAAAAACGGCCGCAAAATAAAAATCAAAGCCGAAGGATTAACTGCCAGAGTTTTTCAACACGAAACCGACCACCTGAATGGGATTTTGTTTATAGATAAAATTAAAAAATGAAATATTTATTTTTCGGCACTCCGGAACTCGCCGCCATAATTTTGGAAAAACTTATTAAGGCCGGTTTTATTCCCGAAGCCGTTATTTGCAATCCCGACAAGCCGGTCGGCAGAAAAAAAATAATAACGGCTCCGGCAACAAAAATAATCGCCCAAAAATATAACATTCCCGTCTGGCAACCGGAAAAAATTAATTTGCAAAACTTGCTAAAGTATGACACTTCGCGCGGCCGCACGACATGTCACAATAATAAATATGATTTTTTTGTAGTGGCGGCGTACAGCCAAATAATCCCCAAAGAAATTCTGGAAATTCCGCGACTGGGGACAATCGGCGTCCATCCATCGCTTTTGCCGAAACATCGCGGCGCCACTCCCATTCAAACAGCCATTCTGAACGGCGACGAAATAACCGGAACAACGCTTTATTTAATGGACGAAAAAATGGACC
>JAJYWO010000001.1 GCA_021791445.1 bacterium
TCTCCCGCACCAGAGCAAGCTCGGTGCGGGACGCCGCTTCGCTCCGCTTTTTGCCCGCCTGCTGGAAACTCTCAGTGATTTTTTCGGACGGCGGCGGGGCATCAATTTCAGCCTTTAACCGTTAACAGCCAAACTCACCCTTTCCGCAAGGCGAAGGGAATTCGGTCGCTTTAGGAATACCGGGTTCTTTACCGCTTACTATAAAACTCTCAACCTTTGTCGGCGTCTCGCTGTCGTGATTCCATAAGTTCCAGAAGTATCGCCATTCGTTCCAGCCAATGCCTAAGTGCTTTACATAAATGCCGTTTTCCGCAAGCATCTTGCCAATTTTCCTTCCGGTCATGCAGGGCATGCTGTAACAATAAACAATGATTTCTTTCTTTGGATTTTCTTCCATGAGTCTTTTGAATGAGCTTATGATTCGCTCTTTTTCGTCATAGGCGGAAGTGTTGGGGTCTTTGTAAGCTGGTATGTTGACGGCTGTTACAATGTGTTCTTTCTCGTATTCCTGCGGACTGCGCAAATCAACCAAAATATAATCATTTGTTTCGCCTTTAGACATTTTTTTGCGCAAGGTGTGCGGACTGACATACACCGCGTTTTCCACTTCGTAGAATTCCTTAATCAGTTCTTTGTCTGTCGGTTTTTGGAATTTTGGGATAACCAAAGCAACGCCGCTTCCTATAAGCGCGCCGACTATCGCTGAGATGAATATTGTTTTAAGCGTTTGATTCATAAATTTTTGATTAAATTTTTAAGGCCCGCTCGACCTTGCAAGCACTGTTTTTATCCAACTACCTTGCTAATTTTTTCTCGAATTCTCGCAGCAGAAACAAACTCACATCATCGAGGGTTTTGTGATCCTGCCGAAAGGGTGTTTCAAGCGTGCGTATAAGCTGCCGTATGTAGAGAAAGAGATACGAGATGAATCCGAATAGCACTATCGATTCAGGCGACCCCTCCGTTTTAACAAACAAGAGAAGCATTACAATACCAAGCGCAAGCGACTCAGCGAGTACATGCGCGGAGGGAAGAAACTGTGTGCGTTGAATGTGGTAGACGCGCAAAATATTTCTTCGCAAAGCGGCTTGTTCTCCTTCCAGCCGCACAATGTAATTCGGAGGCATGCCCAGTTTTTCCATCTGTGTAAATGATTCCGAAAGTTCATTGACTGACTCAATGCAGGGTTCAAGCTTGTAATGGTCGCCTTCGTGGCCGAGCCCTTTAAAAAAATTCTGGATGACCATAAGGAGACTAGCCTTTAATTTCTCAAGGTCGAACCCCTTTTTATCTCGATTGAAAAATTTTCCTTCCTCCCAAATATTCTCAAGCGAGGAGCGCAGTTCTGCCGGGATTTTCTCCGCCTCCTTATAGTCGGCGATGATGCCGGCGAGCAAGAAACCCATGATGAATATTGCTCCGGCAATTGCACTGGTGAAAAGCGCGTTGAGGGAGAAAAATTCAAAGCCCCATGCGTGAATAAAAAATTTGGCCGCAATAAGGAGGATGACAATTGCGAGTGTCCATAGACCGACTTTGAATTTTTTTAGAAAATTACTATTCGTCATAATTATTTGCCATTTTGAATAAATTTATTTTGAGTTAGAACTAGTAATTGCTTTTTCGATAACACTCTTAAATTCTTCATAATTTCTCGGGTTTTGGATTTTTTCTCCATTAAGGAAGAAAGACGGCGTGCCGGAAAGATTGAGTTTCCTAGCGGCTTGTCTATCGCGCTCTACTCGCTCCTTTACCGATTGCGAGTTTACATCGGTTTTGAATTTTTCCATATCAAGTCCAATATCTTGCGCGTATCGCTCGAAAATTTTTGAATCAGCAGCTTGCCGTTCACCCCAGTCTTTTTGATTCTCAAATAATTTGTTATGCATTTCCCAAAACTTCCCTTGCTGTCCGGCGGCTTCGGCCGCCAAAGCGGCCGTTAATCCATTCTTATGCCCAGGCAATGGAAAGTAACGGACAACGAGGTTAAAGTCACTTCCGAAATCATTTTCTAGTTGCTTAATCGCGGGATGATACGCTCCGCAAGCCTCGCATTCAAAATCTAAGTATTCAATAAGCGTTACCTTGGCATTTTTATCGCCTTTCATCCAATCATCAGCCGCAATCGTCAGAATGTCGCCCGTCGATGTTTTCGGCCGTGTTGCGCCATACCAGACAAGCCCACCAATCCCTAAAATTACAATAAGGGCGATAATGATTCTTTTGGCCCATTTTTTATAGAAACGAGGGCGGTTGATACGGTTCTGTTGCCGCTCTTTTTCTTGACGGCGCAATTCGCGGCGTTCTCGTTTTGTCAGTTGCTGATTTTCCCGGTTGTTCATAAAATAAAATCGGATTTTTATTTCTTAATCCAAGCGTAATACACCAAAAGAATTGCAACGATTGGCCAAAAAATCATTAGGATAGAATTGAATGTTGTTGTGAGGGTGAATCCGAAAAAGTTCAATGGCAACACCCCGCTTAACCCTAACGCCCAATGGATTGTTGTTTCTTCTGTCGCTATGCCAGCGAAAAATTTTGCCCATTCTTTTTTACGATTTGTCATATTTTTTATTTATTCATCTTAATTTATTCTTGACCTTTTATACTATATCAAAATTTACACTTTTTTAAAATGAAAAAGCCGCAAACTATTTAAAATTACCAGAATGGCCATGCCCGAATCCGCCCCAATGGCAAATTCCAAGTGCGTAAAACCAAAAAGCGCCAACGCTAAAAACACGGCTTTTACCGCCAATGAGGCGATTACATTCTGCTTAATTGTCTTTAAGGTTTTTATGCCAAGAGTTATGGCATAAGGAACATTCAAGAGATTGCTGTTCATTAAGGCGACATCGGCTGTTTCAACCGCGGTGTCTGAACCGCCCGCGCCCATAGCTATTCCTACGCTGGAAGTTACGAACGAGGGCGCGTCATTTACTCCGTCGCCGACCATTGCCACGTATTCGTATTGATTTTTTAATTCTTCAATTTTTTGCGCTTTTTCGTCAGGCAAGAGAGAAGCATAAACTTTCTTAATCCCCAGTTCTTGCGCGACAAAATTAGCAGTATGAGGATTATCGCCGGTTAAAACAGCTGTTTGAATATCAAGTTTGTCTAACTCTTTAATAGTCGTTTTTGATTCGGTTCTTATCTTGTCCGAAATAGCCAGCGCGCCCATCACTTTATCTGCTTCACTAATAAGCACCACGGTTTTGCCTTCTTTTTCCAGCTTTTCAGTTTTTTCTAAAATTTCTTGTGTGGTAACGCTATTTGTCCCAATAAGTTTCAAATTGCCAACGCAATGCTCCAAATTATCACAAACAAGACAGGCAGCTTTGCCGCCTTTGCCGGCGATGTTTTCGTATTGTTCCATCAGATGAGGCGTTACGCCCCGCTCTTGGGCAAATTCCAGAATGCTTTTTGACAGCGGATGAGAGGAAAATTTTTCTATTCCCGCGGCGTCAGCCAAAACTTCTTCTTCGGAAAATCCGTTAAAAGTTATGACATCAGAGACAACGGGTTGGCCATAAGTCAGCGTTTTTGTTTTGTCAAAAGCAACCGCTTTAAGTTTGCCCAGAAGTTCCAGATATTTTCCGCCTTTTACCAAGATGCCGCGGCGCGAAGCGCCGCCGATTGCCGAGGCAATAGAAACCGGGGTAGAAATAACCAAAGCGCAAGGACAAGCAATAACCAAAAGCACAAGCGCCCGATAAAGCCAATCATTAAAAGGAGCGTTGAGTAACAAAGGCGGGATTGCGGCGATAAGAATGGCGCTTCCCACCATTGTAGGCGTATAGTATTTAGCAAAACTGTCAATAAATTCCTGCGCCGGCGCGCGGGACTTTTGGGCTTTGTCAACCAGATCAATAATTTTTGCGAAAGTAGAATCCTTACTTTCTTTAGTAACTTCGATTTCAATGTAGCCGTTAAGGTTAAGAGTTCCGGCAAATACCGCGCTTCCTTTTTGTTTATCTTTAGGGACTGATTCGCCGGTAATAGTTGCTTCGTCAACAGATGAGGAACCCTTGATAACAAGACCGTCCAAAGGGATTAAGTCACCGGGGCGAATAATTACAATATCTTTTATTTTCACTTCCTCAACTGGCACTTTTTGGCCATTTATCAAAATGGCGACTTGAGGAGATTTTTTGATTAAAGTTTCGAGCGCTTTGCGTGAGCGCTCAATCCCGAACTCCTCAAACATTTCCGCCAATGAAAAGAAAAACACTACGGCGGCGGCTTCGGCTAATTGATTGATATATATTGCGCCGATGGCCGCTACTGTTACCAAAAAATCAATATTCAAAAATCGCTTTTTGAAAAGACCCTTGAACGCGCCCAAAAAAACAAAATAGCCGCCGGAAATAATTGAAATAAAATACAAAGATTGCGCGATAACTTTCGGCGCGGCAAAAAAACCCAAAGCAAAAGCCAAAAGCAATGTTACACCGGAAATTGTTGTTAATATTTTTTTCATATAATCTCCATCAATTATAATGATAGCGAATTTTAAAGAGATTGTCCAAGAATTTACAGATAATTCCATATTGTCGCCCGCGCACGGGAGGGTTGGGGCAAGGGCGACCTTTCTTTCTTTTTATATTTCGTCCCCGCCGCCGTCCGAAAAAATCACTGAGAGTTTCCAGCAGGCGGGCAAAAAGCGGAGCGAAGCGGCGTCCCGCACCGAGCTTGCTCTGGTGCGGGAGAAGGGTAAATTTCGGGAAGGCCCCGAAGGAAAGCCTTCGGCTTCCTACGGGGTAAAAATTTTTGTCCGCCTGCTCACCGCGCCAAAGGCGCGGCAGGGGTGGGAAGCGGCTCTTCTTTGCGTCAGCAGAGAGACAAAACTCAAATCAAAAGGTCGACTTAAATTAAAATCATAATCACCATGATGAAAAATGTCGGCGCGATAGACAGAGTTATCAGACTCATTATTGGCATTGCCTTGCTTTACGCCGGATATGTTTTGGGAATTTCAACGACTCTGGGCATTGTATTGATTGTGTTGGGCGTAATTTCGCTTATTGAAGCCCTTGTCGGATTTTGCTTGATTTACAAGATTTTAGGCATCAATACCGCCAAACCGAAAGCTCCGGAGCAAACCATTCCTCCGCAGCAAACGCAGTAATTTTTTAATAAAAATAGTCTCGCATTTTATGCGGGACTATTTTTATATTTGAGCGGGTAAGGGGAATCGAACCCCTGGCGCCAGTTTGGAAAACTGGGGTATTACCACTATACGATACCCGCAAATTCTATAAAATCAATAAATCCTATAAATCTTATAATACATCATGTTGATTTTTTCAACAATTATGCGATACTTTAATAATTCAAAATGTTTAAGAATTTTTACCACAAAATTCCCCGCCGAGTCAGAATTTTGATTTTTTTTCTGCTGATTGTTTTGGCGGTTTGGTTGATTTTTAAAAACTTCGCGCCGGAATCAAAAAATGTGCCGGCTAATTTTCTGCAAGCCCGGCAAACGGCCTCGCTTATCGCGCAAGATATTGTCGCGGTTTCCGGCCGCACCGCTGAAAACATAAATAAAATTTCCGATTTTGACAAAAACAAAGAATACACCGAAGCGCTCAATTTGATTTCCGAGGAATTGAACAATAACCGCAAAGCGCGGGAAAAAGCCATAAATCTGTCGGCGCAGCTGGAAATAATGGCGAAAAACGTTTCTTCAATTTCTCCGGCAAGCGCGGGACAAACCGCTATTCAAGCCATTAGTTCCGAAACCGCCCTTATCAGCCGACTTATCAACTATAATGACTATTTAATAAAGCTTCTGGAAATTCTGCAAGCGAAAATCTTGGAAAAAGAAAAAAATTCCAATGAAAAAATAATGGAATTGATAGGAAAAATAAACGACGAAGCCAAGGCCATCAACGACTTGAACAATAATTTCAACAGCTTGATGTCGGAATTTGATAAAATATAAAGGGCTTTCTATAAATTTTCGAGCCGATAGGCGATGAATGTCTTAAAAAAGAAGATGTTGATTTAATATGACTTGAAAGGTCGAAAGAGTAATCGCGAATAATGTAAATACATTTTATTCGCATTATTAGCGAACACTATAATGAAAAATAAAAAAGGTTTTACACTATTGGAGCTTTTAATTGTTATCGCCATTCTCGCGATTTTGGGCGCGATTGTCATTTTCCTTCTTAACCCGACGGAAACTTTGAAAAAAGCGCGCGATTCGCAAAGAATCAGCGACTTATCAACAATTAAAACCGCTTTGAGAATTTATCTAACCAGCACATCATCACCGAAACTTGACGGCGGAACAAATACGCTTTGTATCGGCGGCAGTGACCAAGATACAATCTGGTACAGCGCGCCGAGTGACGGACAAGCTATTACTGACACTATCGTCGGCGGCTCCGCCAGTTCTTCGCAGGCTACCGCGACTAATGGTGGATTGGTTGACGGCAATGGATGGATTAAAGTTAATCTGAGCTCGCTGGTTGGCGGTTCTCCGATTTCAACTTTTCCTATTGACCCGACCAACATGGTAACCGTTGCGGCTGTCACTTCAACTGACTTGGTTTACCGTTATTCCTGCGATAATTCGCCGCTTGGTTTTGAAATCAACGCCCAATTGGAAAGCAACGCCTTCACGGTTGAAGACAATAAAAGGGCGAAAGACGACGGTAACAACGCTAATTTGTATGAAGTCGGCAGCGATTTAACGATTTTGCCGGCATCAAGCGATTTCTAATTTAAATTAGAATAAATAAAACAACCCTTGATTTCGAGGTTGTTTTATTTTAATATTGAAAAATGCGCCGTCCTATATTTTTATTCTTTTTAATTATATTATTGGCTATCGCGGCTGTTTTTTTTACGTATCCGAAATTTTCGCAGCCGTTTGACTGGCTTTCAAAAAAACTCCCCTGGAAACTCGGCCTTGATTTGGTCGGCGGCACGCACTTGATTTACGAAATTGACATGAGTCAGGTTGCCGGAGTTGACCGCGATTCGGTTATCGCCGGACTGCGCGATGTGATTGAAAAACGGGTTAATCTTTTCGGCGTTGCCGAACCGTCAATCGTCACCGCCAAAGAAGGCGATTCTTATCGCTTAATCGTTGAGCTCGCCGGCATTAAAGACGTTAACGAAGCAGTTGGGCAAATCGGCTCCACTCCTCTTTTAGAATTTTATGAAACCGCGACTGTCGGCACTTCCACACAATTCATTCCGACCACTTTGACCGGCCGCTATCTAAAAGGCGCGCAGATTGATTTTGACCAAACCACCGGCTCGCCGCAAATCGCTTTGCAATTCAACGATGAAGGCGCGAAAATTTTTGAAGACATCACTGCCAGAAACGTCGGAAAGAGTCTTTGTGTTTCCATTGACCGCCAAATCGGCGACAATGACTGCGCCACGGTGCAGGAAAAAATAAGCGGCGGACGGGCGCAAATCACCGGCCGCTTCACTCCGGAAGAAGCCAAAAGAATCGTTTCCCGCTTTAACGCCGGCGCCTTGCCCGCACCCATAAATTTAATCAGTCAACAACTGGTCGGCGCCAGTTTGGGCCAAGAATCGCTTAAAAAAGCGGCTTACGCGGGCTTTATCGGCACTTTGGCGGTTATGGTTTTTATGGTAATTTATTACCGATTGCACGGCATTTTCGCCTCATTGGCACTGGGAATATACATTGCCTTAACGCTGGCGATTTTCAAACTTTTCTCGGTCACAATGTCGCTCTCGGGCATCGCCGGATTCATTCTTTCCATCGGCATGGCGGTTGACGCCAATATCCTGATTTTTGAAAGAACCAAAGAAGAAGTCAAAAAAGGAATGGTGAAAATTTCCGCGATTGAAGAAGGATTCAGGCGCGCCTGGCCGTCAATCCGCGATTCCAACGTGAGCACTATCATCACTTCGCTTATCCTTTATTTCTTCACCACCAGCTTCGTTAAGGGATTTGCTTTAACGCTCTTAATCGGCGTTCTGATTTCAATGTTTTCGGCAATCACAATAACAAGAACTCTTATGAGAGTTTTTGTAAAAAAATAAAATGATTATTAAATTTCGCTACATATTTTTCTTTATTTCCGCCGCTTTAATGGTTGCGAGTATTTTCGCCGTCTTTACTTACGGCTTAAAACCGGGCATTGATTTCACCGGTGGCACGCTTTGGCAAGTAAAATTAACTAACAACCAACAACTGACAACTAACGACTTTGCTGCGTTTTTTGAAAACGAACTTGGCGTTAAAAACGCGACTGTGTATCCGGAAGCCGAAAGCCAAAGTTATTTAATCAGAATCAGCCATATTTCCGAAGAACAACACCAGCAATATCTCGCGCTAATGGAAAATAAATTCGGCGAAATTAACGAATTGCGTTATGAAACAATCGGCCCGACTATCGGCAAAGAATTGAAAAATAAAGCGATTTGGGCGATTATTCTCATATTGTTTGGCATTTCTTTATATGTGGCTTATGCTTTTCGCAAAGTTTCTTATCCGGTCAAATCCTGGAAATACGGCGTAATTACTTTGTTAACATTATTCCATGATGTTGTAATTTCCGTCGGCGCCTTGGCTTTATTGAATTGGAAATTCGGCGTTGAATTAGACACGAAATTTATCGTCGCCCTGCTCGTGATTATCGGCTTCTCGGTTCACGACACCATCGTTGTTTTTGACCGAATCCGAGAAAATCTTCTGCTTGACCGCGGCCAAAAAGAGTTGAAAGAAATCATCAATGACAGCGTCCGCCAAACATTCGCCCGTTCGGTGAACACTTCCCTCACATTAATCATCACGCTTTTGGCGCTTTTCTTCTACGGCCCGCTTATTTTGAAATATTTTGTTCTTTTGATTTTGGCCGGAACGATTGTCGGAACTTATTCATCCATATTCATCGCTTCTCCCGCGCTTTTGTTTTTCAAGAATAAATAAAAAATCCCCGCCGATACTCTGGCGAGGATATAATCCTAAATTTTAGCCGCTTATGATGAACGCGGCATTGCGATATTTAATACCGTTTTGATCATCTCTGTCATAAAACCAGTATTTATCACTACAACAAACGCAACCACCGACATCTGTCATATCTTCATATCCTTGCTTCATCAGCAAAGAAACAATAAGACGATTTAAATCAAACTTAATATATTGGTATTCGTCGAAATAACCCCTTATGACATTTATGAAGCGAAAGCTGTCAAGCGGCCTTATTTCTTCAATGACGGGAAAAATTGTTTTTTTAAAGTAATTATAACCTTTCCCTTTGTAAACCGCGCCGTCTTTACAAGTTGCCGGAAGAAAAACTATCTGGGTATTCTCTTTCTTCCCGCCAACAAATTCCCATTCACGCAGAAAATTATCAACAATTCCCCGCGCTACGGATTTCCATCCGCCATGCAGAATGCCGGATATATTCGCTTTTTTATCGCGAAAAGCGATTGCCGGACACCCGCCGGGAAAGAACACTGCCGCGCCCTGACCGCGATAAATAACGCCATCGCAAACAGCTTGCGTTGATATGTTATTTTTTAATTCTCCAAAAACAAAAACTTTATCGCTATGCGTTTCGGCGCGCATAACGATATTCCCGAATCCGTTAAAACCAGAAAGCGCCAAAGCCTTATCAGCCATATCAAACGCCTTTGCCGAACAGCCGTTCAGGGCAAAATTTCCGGCCGCTTGTGTAGTCATTCCCGTAAGCGCATTATCGCCGACAGCAAACTGCTTAAAAACAAATTTTTCTTCTTTCATTTCAACCTCCCAATCATTTATTTAATAATGTAATTTAATGCTTTTAATAAAATAACCTGCCATTTACAAAATGTCAACTTTTATTTTTAAACATTAAAAGATATAATTAAATAAATGGAAACATTGTTGTTTCAATACCTGCTTTTATGGAAGCCTTTGGGCTATTTTTTGGTTTTTCTCGGTTTGGCGCTTGAGGGCGACACCGCGCTTTTTATCGCCTCTTTTTTGACCTACCACGGATTTCTTGATTTTGAAAATTTTTTTCTGGCGGCTTTCAGCGGCGCTATCATCGGCGATGTTTTTTGGTATTGGCTCGGCAAAAAAATCAATAATTCTTCTTCATTTGTAAACAAATTGACTAGTCGTATCAAATTCGCTGACGAACATTTGATAAATCGCCTAGCGCACACGATTTTCGTTTCAAAATTCATTTACGGCATCCACCATCTCGTAATTTTGCGCGCCGGCGCCCTTAATCTGAATTTGAAAAAAATAATCAAATACAATATTCTCCCGACTTTGCTTTGGATTCTGTTTATCGGCGGCTTGGGATATTTATTCGGCGCGTCTTTTACCCTTATCAAAAAATACGTGAAATTCATTGAAATCGGCCTGCTTATCGCACTTATAATTTTCTTTGTCATTGAAAAATTCATCAAAAAACGCTCGGAGAAAAAATTATAATTTGACAGAAAATATTTTTCGGATAAACTTATACCATGGACGAAATTCAAAAAAACGAAAAACAAAAAGATTATCTTTTGCCCGCGAGTATCGTTATCGCGGCTTTGCTTGTCAGCGGAGCGTGGATTTACACCGCCGGACTGAAAAACATTGAACCGAAAAAATCTAACCAAGCCGAAGAAAAAATCGCTCCGAATATAGAAAATATACTTTCCGTGAGCGATAACGACCATATCCGCGGCGACAAAAACGCGCCGATTAAAATAATTGAATTTTCCGATATGGAATGCCCGTTCTGTAAAAGATTCCACAAAACAATGCTGAGCGTGATAAACGAATACGGCGCGAACGGCCAAGTTGCCTGGATTTATAGGCATTTCCCCTTGGAACAGCTTCATTCAAAAGCCAAAAAATCAGCCGAGGCCTCGGAATGCGCCGCGAAGCTTGGCGGCAACAGCGCTTTTTGGAATTATTTGGACAGATATTTTGAAATTACGCCTTCCAATGACCAGATTGATTTAGCTGAATTGCCGAAAATCGCGGAGAGCATCGGTTTGGACAAAGCGCGATTTGAAAACTGCCTAAACAGCGGAGAGTTTAGCGATAAAATAGATGCTTTTGCTCAAGATGCGGTAAATTCCGGAGCCCAAGGCACGCCGTATAGCGTTATTATCGCCAAAAACGGCAAAAAATACGAAATCAACGGCGCTCAACCATACGAAAAAGTAAAGGCTATTATTGAAGAAGCATTGAAATGATTTTTAAAAATCTCCGAAAATCAGATTCTGAAATTTACAAACTTATCATCGCCGAAGAAAAGCGGCAGAAAGAAACAATCAATTTGATTGCTTCGGAAAATTTTGTTTCCGAGAGCGTTTTGGAGGCGCTGGGTTCGGTTTTTACGAATAAATACAGCGAAGGCTATCCGGACAAACGCTATTACGGCGGCAATGAAAACTGCGACAAACTGGAAAAACTTTGCCAAAAACGCGCTCTAAAACTTTTCGAACTCTCTCCTCAAAAATGGAATATAAACGTCCAGCCCTATTCCGGCTCTCCGGCAAATCTGGCGATTTATTTGGCGCTTGTTCCGCTTGGCGGCAAAATAATGGGAATGCGGCTTGATATGGGCGGCCATTTAACGCACGGCCACAAAGCCAGCGCCACCGGAAAATTATGGAAACAAATCCCCTACGGAGTTTCTCTGAAAACCGAATTGCTCGATTACGACGAAATAATGCGGATTGCCAAAAAAGAAAAACCCGATCTGATTGTCTGCGGCTACACCGCTTACTCGCGGATTATTGATTTCAAGAAATTCCGAAAAATCGCCGACGCGGTCAACGCTTATCTGATGGTTGATATGTCGCATTTCGCCGGCTTGGTCGCCGGAGATGTTTATCCGTCCCCTTTCAAATACGCCGATGTTATAATGACGACAACGCACAAAACCTTGCGAGGCCCGCGAGCGGCTCTAATTTTTTCCAAAAAAGAACTTTCTGAAAAAATAAACAAATCTGTTTTCCCGGGCCTTCAGGGCGGACCGCATATGAATACTGTTGCTTCAATTGCCGTGGCTTTGGCGGAGGCAGCCAAACCAGAATTTAAAAAATACGCGCAACAAGTTGTTCAAAATTCCAAAACCCTCGCTTCGGAACTGCAAAAATTTGGCTGGCGGATTGTTTCCGGAGGCACAGACACGCATTTATTTTTGGTTGACACAATAAGCCGCGGCATTAGCGGTAAAACAACGGAAAAGATATTGGAAAAAAACGGCATAATCGTGAATAAAAACACTATTCCTTTTGACAAACGTCCGCCGACCGACCCCTCGGGCATCAGAATCGGTACCCCGGCAATCACTTCGCAAGGATTTAAAGAAAAAAATATGAAAAAAATCGCCGAAAAGATAAATTTTTATTTGACAAAACGCAAAAAGTATGCTAAGTTAAAATAAAAATTTGCTATTTAAAAAATAAATTAAAGATAGAGGAGAAAGAAAATGAAAAAAGAAACTAAAGAAATTGTTTTGGGGATTATTGTATTACTGGTAATCGGCATAGCGCTCGCCAACGCGCTTCCCGACGGAATTGAAAAACATCAACGAAATCAATGTTTGCAGTGGCGCGTAGATGCGGAGACAAGAAAGGCAGTTTTTTATCTAACGCCGATACAAAAAGAACAGTGTGATGCATTGAAAATTGAAATCAATGCGCCAGTAAAAAAGGAGAAATTATGATGGACGATGTAGAAATCCCAGAAGAAAAACCCAAAAGAATAGTTCTGCATTGATCAAAAAGGAGGTGAATATGTCTGTATTTGTTTGCCGATATCCGGGGTGTGGAAATTTATTTCACGAAGGCCAACAAATCCCCGACCGTTGCCCAAACGGCGACCACTCTCCTTTTGCAGAAAAAGACGAGGAGGGTCAACCGCTCACATATACTGCCCAAGAATTAGAGGGCAGAAAAAAGATTCTCGCAGAGGCTCAGAAATGAGCCTCTTTTTATTTTCAAACTTATTTAAAAATAAAAAGTGTAACATTTCTTTGTCGATCGACAGTAGCTTGTTATACTTTTTAGATATTTGATAATTTCAAAATTTCCTCAACAATTTCCCGTTCGTCCCAGGGAATCTTTTTTCCTCCTGCCACGCACATTGACGATTCCCCGCCCTTGCCGGTTAAAATTACCACATCTCCGCTCTTTGCCAAAGAAATGGCTTTTTGAATCGCCTCTTTTCTGTCTATAATTTCATAAACACTGGAAATTGGAAATTGGAAATTGGAAATTCCAGATTTTATATCAAATAAAATCTGGCTTGGATTTTCATCATACGGGTCTTCGTTGGTTAATATAATTTCATCGCAATATTGCGCCGCGATTTTGCCCATTGCCGGCCGCTTCCATTTATCCCGTCCTCCGCCCTGCGCCCCCAATAGACAAATAGTTTTTGAGATT